>CAZUZE010000486.1:0-1500 GCA_964624565.1 uncultured Robiginitalea sp. | reverse complement strand
TTTTATCAGACTCAAACTTTTTGATAAATACGTTCACGGGATTGATATGGAAGCATTGGCCGCTGAATTGGAATACTACAAGAATAAGGAACAGGCCCAGTTGGATAAGGCTGGCGTAAGAGTACAAAAACTTACTGCCGAAAAGGTTAATGAAGACCTCTCCAACAAAACTCCCAAACGCACCATCAACCAATTGATGAACCAGCTTCAGCAGGCCATGAGGAGCCTTCTAAGTCTTTGATCGTAAGCGGATTGTTAAGTCGCTGAATCGCGTAGGATTTTTCGGAATTTGTTGTACTTTTGAGATAAAGGTCAGTACACCAGATTTCCATCCGACCCCTCATGAACCAACCCTCCTCCCCTTTTAGCAAGCAACAACTGCTGCCACAGGAAGAAAAACTGGAAGTTCTCAAGCAAAAGGGAGAACTCTTTATAGGGATACCGCGGGAGAGCCAGTTGCAGGAGCGCCGGATCTGCCTTACCCCGGATGGGGTAAACGCCCTCAGTGCCCATGGGCATAAGGTGATGATTGAAGCAGGTGCCGGGGAAGATGCCAGTTTTACAGACCTGGAATACTCGAAGGCTGGCGCCACCATTACCCGGGACACAAAGAAGGTTTTCGGATGCCCGATCATCTTAAAGGTAGAGCCCCCTACCCTCGCCGAAATCGAGATGATCAATCCCCAGAGCATCCTCATTTCGGCCCTGCAGATCAAAATGCAGCACAAGGCCTTTTTTGAAACCCTCGCCAAAAAAAGAATTACCGCCATCGCTTTTGAATACATCCGCGATGCCGAAGGGAAGTATCCCGCGGTCAGGGCGCTTAGTGAAATCGCCGGTATCTCCTCCGTCCTGATCGCTGCAGAAATCATGGCAGCAAAAGAGGGAAATGGCCTGATGTTCGGGAACATCAGCGGGGTGCCCCCGGTGGAAGTGGTGATCCTCGGTGCGGGGACCGCAGGGGAATTCGCGGCCCGCTCAGCCCTGGGCCTCGGAGCCAATGTGAAGATATTCGACAACTCCCTCACCAAACTGCGGAACATTCAGCGCAACCTGAACCGAACCCTGTACACTTCCACCCTCCAGCCCAAGAACCTGTTGAAATCCCTGAGGCGTTGCGATGTCGCCATAGCGGCTGTCCGGGGAAGGGACCGCGCCCCGGTCCTGGTTTCCAAAACCATGGTGGAGCAGATGAAAAAAGGGGCCGTGGTGATCGATGTGAGCATCGACATGGGGGGCTGTTTTGAAACCAGCGAAGTGACGACCCATGACAAACCCACTTACGAGCGCTATGGGGTTATCCACTACGCCGTGCCCAACATTCCTGCCCGATACCCAAAAACCTCCTCCATATCCATCAGCAACATTTTTACTCCCTATCTGATTCAGCTTGATGAAGACGTGGGCCTCGATAACTCCCTCCTTTTCGACAAAGGATTGCGAAATTGGCTCTATATGTACCATGGTATCCTGACGAATCGCACGGTTGGCGAATGGTTT
>CAZUZE010000485.1:0-1505 GCA_964624565.1 uncultured Robiginitalea sp. | reverse complement strand
CATGGGCAATATCTGGCTGGGGACCAGCGCCTATGGCCTGTATAACATCCCTCCCAGCCAGTCCCTGACCTCGTACCTGCACAATCCGAATGATCCGAATTCGGTCACCGCGGGGTGGGTGAACAACCCCTTTGAAGACGAGCAGGGGAATATTTGGTTCCCAACCTCCAACTGGGCCGGGGAAGAAGGCCTGAACAAGGTGGATCCCCGTACGGGGGAAATTGAAAAATTCCTGTTCCGGGAAAAATTGCCCCAATTTCCGAATTTGGTAATGATCAACGCCTACGACAAGGGGCGCCTGCTGTTCCTCTCAGACAAGAGGCTATACGGGTACGATGTGAATACCGGAAAGGTGGTAGACCCGCATATCTTAAGCGAGGTGAGGTCTTTGAATGTAGTGTTTTCGGTATACAGGGATTCGCAGGGGGCGCTTTGGATTTGTACCGGGTCAGGGCTGTACCGGCAATCGGGCGACAGATACAGCCTGTTTGACTTCAGCAAGGGCGAAATGGGGCAGGTTACCAGCAACGAAGTGCTCCAGGTCATGGAGAGCAAGCGGGGCGGCATGTGGGTGCAAACCAACGAAGGGCTGTTTTTCCTGGATGCGGAAACCGAAACGCTCGAGCGGCACGGGTTTGACCCGAAAAAAGGCCCGGTCTTTTCCTCTCAGGATATCAATTCCCTGCTCGAAGACGAAGACGGCACCCTGTGGGTCGGTACCTGGCAGGGCGGGCTGAACCGCTATGACCCGAAAACCGGGGAGATCAAATACTACGGGGTCAGGGATGGCCTGCCCAGCCCCAGCATACAAGGCATTCTGGAAGACAAGGCCAATGATGTGCTCTGGCTGAGCACCTTCAGGGGCATAGCGCGCTTTGACAAGGAAACGGAAACCTTTACCAGCTACGGCAATGAGGAAGGGGCCCAAAGCCTGTATGCAGACCGCTCTTCCCTGCACATGTCAAACGGCCTGTTCGTCTTTGGCGGCAGCAACGGGATCACGATTTTCGATCCGACCGATTTTGCCAGAGAAACACGCCCCCCCATTACCCGGATCACCGGGCTGAAGGCGGGGGAAGCATCGGTATCCTTCTCAGAGGGGGAGGTCGTTTCGCTCGACCATTCTCAAAACAACCTCTCGATCACCTACTCGGGCATCCATTACGACAATCCGGCCAACAACCAGTTTGCCTACAGGCTCTCGCCCGTCGACGACGACTGGCGCGAGGTGGGCGGGGCCCGTGCCGCCTACTTCTACGACCTGAAGCCGGGCGATTATACCTTTTCGGTGCGGGCAGCCAATCCGAACGGGGAGTGGAGCGGCGAAAAGACCATTGCCTTCTCCATTGCCCCGCCCTGGTGGCAGACCGCCTGGGCGTACGTGGCATACGCCCTGCTGCTGGCCTTTGTCGGGTACCAGGTCCACCGCTACCAGCGGCAGCGCACCCTACGCAAGGAGCGGGAACGGACCCAGGCCCGCGAGCTGGAGCACGCCCGTGAAATTG
>CAZUZE010000484.1:0-1516 GCA_964624565.1 uncultured Robiginitalea sp. | reverse complement strand
ACAGCGTGGCAGTTCGTATCCCAAAGGCTTTCGTTAAGGAGGCGCACGTTGCTTACGGGACTGGGGGCGCTCGTTCCGTCGATGACGGAAAGATCGTCATCAATCCGCACACGGAACCCGAGTACAGACTCGAGGACTTGCTCAAGGGCGTCACGAAGGGGAACATTCACGCAGAAGTCGATACCGGCGAGGCGGTCGGACGGGAGGTGTGGTAATGGCTGCGTACTGCCCGAGGCGGGGAGACGTGGTCTGGGTTTCATTCAATCCCCAGGCAGGACATGAGCAGGCCGGACACCGGCCTGCGCTTGTTCTCTCACCGGAACCGTACAACCGCAAGGTGGGGCTGGCCCTTCTTTGCCCGGTAACGAACCAGATCAAGGGCTATCCATTCGAGGTCAAGGTGCCGCCGGGCCTCAAGGCCGCCGGGGTCGTTCTGTCAGATCAGGTCAAGAGCATGGACTGGAAGGCACGCGGGGCGTCGTTTCTTTGTTCGCTTCCAGACACCGTCGTGCGGCAAGTGCTGAACAAGGTCAACACGCTGCTCGATGCGTGAAAAGACCGGAGCCGAACCAGCAAATGCTCGGCACGGCTTCGCCGCACGAGATTTTCGACGTTCGCGAGAGGAAGATGAAGACATTTCGGATCACAATCGTCTTGATGCTGCCACTTCTTCTATTTGGCATCGGCGCATCTCCACGTTCAAAGGAAAGCCGCATCAGTGCACTGCGTGCAACGCAAGCGAGTCTCAAGGTCGCCCTCGATATGTACCAGGTTGACACGGGAGCATACCCGACAGAACAGCAGGGCCTGCAGGCCCTCATCACCAATCCCGGGGTCGAAGGCTGGTATGGGCCTTACCTCCGTGTGAAAGACGACCTTCCCCCTCCTGATCCATGGGGCAATCAATTCAGATACACCTTGGTTGACGGCAAGCCGAGGGTCGATTCCGCGGGGGCAGACGCCACATTCGGAACCGAAGACGACAACAAGACACGGAGAGCGCGAACAACGGGCTGCTCACGTACGCGCTATCCGCCCGATGCCGCCGCACCCACGTCCCGCCGTCCACCCCCGAACCGTTCCCACCCCGCTTGACGTAGGCTCTCCGTGGCACCAATATCCGCCTGAAAGTCTGTTCTTCAACAGACACGTTCGCTCCGGAAGAAAGAGATGATCATTCCTGCGAGGAATGGTATAGTGGCCGCGTACGGAATGGAGGGGCACAAATGACCAGAGAATTCAACGTCGTGATTGAACGTGACGAGGACGGATTCTTCGTCGCTTCCGTGCCGGCCTTGCGCGGTTGCCACACCCAGGCAAAGTCACTTGATGTCCTGATGAAGCGAATCAAAGAAGCCATCGCGCTCTGTCTGGAAGTGGAAGAACCTGTCTCGAACCAGTTTGTCGGCGTTCAGCGCGTCGCCGTCACGGCATGAGCACGTTCCCGGCACTCAAGGGCGTCGAAATCATCAGGGCGCTGCGGCACCTCGGCTTTGACTCATTCGCATCAAGGGCA
>CAZUZE010000483.1:0-1516 GCA_964624565.1 uncultured Robiginitalea sp. | reverse complement strand
AGCTGGGTGGCCCTGAAAGAACTATAATCACATGAGAAAGATCAGAACATGAAAGCAAAATCGATCAAAGGAAATTCCCCCGAAACCATCCGGCAGGCCTTTCAGGAGAGTATAGCAGATGGTTTCGCGCCCACCCTGGCCATCGTGTTTGCCTCCGTGAGCCAGGACCGGGAAGCCCTCCGGGAACTGTTTGCCGGGGCAGGAATCGCGGTTTTCGGGGCGACCACCAACGGGGAATTTATAGATGAGGAACCGGGGCAGTATTCTGTAGCCGTCCTGCTGCTCGATATGAAAAAGGCCTTTTTCCGGGTATATTCGGATTCTTTTAAAGGAGGTTCATACCGGGAGACCGCCGCAAAACTGGCCAGACAGGCCGTGGAAGCATTTCCCAAAGTGGGCTTTCTGATTGCTACCAGCGGTGCAGCCACTGACGGCGAACAGATCCTCCTGGGCCTTCAGGAAGTGGCAGGAAAAGACATCAATGCCTTCGGGGGAGCCGCCGGGGATGATTACGCCTTTAAGGAAACCTTTGTCTTTTCTGACCACTGGGAGAGCAACGAGGGGATTGTCCTGATCGCTATCGACGAAACCCGGGTGAAGCTCAAAGGCATTGCCACCTGCGGCTGGAAGGCCATTGGGACAGAACGCACGGTGACCAGGAGCGAGGGGAACCACGTGTACACCATCGACGGGGTTCCCGCCCTGGATATCACGGCAAAGTTCGGGGGGATCGAAAATCCCACGCCTGAGAATGAAAACCTGATGATCGAGCTCGCGTCGAATTTCCCCCTGCAGCTGCAGCGCGACAAAGGGGATCCCGTCATGCGCCCGGGCCTTGTAGTGGACTGGACGGACCGTTCCTTTTTCACCAGTGGTACCGTGCCCCAGGGTTCCAGGGTCCGGTTCTCCCTCCCTCCCGACTGGGACGTAATGGAACGGGTGGTCAGCGGGGTTCAGCGCCTTAGGGATACCGAAATGCCCGAGGCGGATGCCCTTGTGGTCTTCAGTTGCGGGGGCCGCATCCTGTCCCTGGGACCCCTGATGGCCGAGGAACTGGAAGGCATTAAAAAAGTGTGGAACGTGCCCATGGCAGGGATGTTTTCCAATGCGGAACTCGCCCGTGCCACGGGGGGCAACCTGGAGATGCACAACCTGACGACCTCCTGCGTGGCCCTAAAGGAACTTTGATGGACAAAAACCTGCAACACATATCTGATTTCATAAAAACCAGCCAGGGCATACCTGAAGAAGAAAAGCAGGGGCTTTTAAAATCGCTCAAAGCCCTTGAGAAAGAACTTCAGATCCTGTCCTTTAAACTGGACCGGACGGAAAAGGTGAAGCGGACCACCTCGGTGCTGCTGGAGGAGACCATCTCCGAACTCGAACAGAAGCGAAGCGCCGTGGAAGAGGCGCTGGCGGAGCTTAAAGCCACCCAGAAACAGCTGATCCACGCTGAAAAAATGGCCTCCCTGGGGGAACTCACCGCCGGCATTGCCCACGAGATCCAGAACCCGCT
>CAZUZE010000482.1:0-1556 GCA_964624565.1 uncultured Robiginitalea sp. | reverse complement strand
GAATGCTGCATGTACTGCATAGTGCGGCACGGGGACCTGGATCCCATTCTTACGCCCTCCGCCCTCCGCCTACCCCTGCCCGGGACCGAACAGGCGCTGGCTGAGGAGGGGGAGGCCACAGGGGCGGTGACGGCGGAGCAGTCCGGCAAGCTGGAGGAGGTGATGGCCCGGGGTACGATGTTGTGCGCCCCTGCCCGCCGGGCCCGCCGGCGCAGTTCCTCCAGTTTTGCCGGATACACGTCCAGGGCCAGGAGCTGCCCCTTGTTTTCCATGAGCGCCGCCAGGTGCAGGGTTTTCCCCCCGGCCCCGGCACAGGCGTCGATGACCCGCATCCCTGGGCCTGCTTCCAGGAAAGGGGCCACCTTTTGAGAGGAAGCATCCTGCACCTCGAACCACCCGTCCCGGAAGGCCTGCGTCCTGAAGACATTGGCGCGTTCCCGGAGCTTGAGGGCCAGGGGGTACCCTGGTATAAAATCGGTCGGGAAGCCTTCCTTTTGCAATTGCGCCCTCAGCGCTTCCGGGGTGGTGCGCAGGGTATTGGTGCGCAGCACTACGGGGGCCTGTTGGTTCAGGGCTTCCAGTTCCCGGGTCCATGCCTCCTCGCCCAGGCTTTCCGCTCCCAGGCGATCGAGCCAGTCCGGAACCGATTCCCTGAACTTGCGCTGTTTCAGGAGGGTGGCGTGGCGGCCTCTGATGTTTTCTTCCTCCAGGCCTGTAAATTCGGCCCAGGCCGGGAGGGAATGCCCTTTCAGCAAGGCCCAGGTGCCCAGGACCCGGTAGAGGTCTTCCCGGCTGTATGGGGAAGCAGCCCCTGCGATTTCGGTGTAGAGCCGTTTCCAGCGGACGATTTCATAGACGGTTTCCGCTACGAAACCGCGGTCCCGGCTCCCCCATTGCCGGTTCTGTTTCAACAGGGATTCCAGGGCCCGGTCGGCATAGGCCCCTTCGTTGAAAATCCGTTCCAGGGCCCCGATGACCCCTTCTGCCAGGTTTTTATGAAAACGCACCATAAGGGGCAAAGGTACCCTTTTGGCCCAAATAAGGCTATATTTACCCAAACCGAATGCAGTATGAAAAAAGGATTTGCCCTCCTGGGCCTGATTGCGCTGCTGGCTTGCGGGGAACCTCCCCCGGCGGCGCCCTTTCGCACGGTGGAAGTGACGCCCCTGCTCCAGGACAGTGCGATCTCCATCCGCGCCCTGGAACCGATGGCGGGGAGCGTGGGGTTTGCGGGCAGCGAGGGTCTTTTCGGAAGCATCGATACCCGGGACTTCAGGGTCCGGACCGGCCGGATGGAATACCGGGGGAGCTACCCTGAATTCCGGGCTGTGGCCCATACCCCCGGGGATTTTTTTATGCTCTCCGCCGGGGACCCGGCCCTTTTGTATAAAACCGGGGGGCAGGGGCGAATGGAACTGGTTTATGAAGAACACGGCCAGGGGGTGTTTTATGATGCCATGGCCTTCTGAGATTCCCTGAACGGGATTGCGGTAGGGGATGCCCTGGGGGGCTGCCTGAGTATCCTGCTCACCCGCGACGGGGGGCAGCGCTGGGAA
>CAZUZE010000481.1:0-1562 GCA_964624565.1 uncultured Robiginitalea sp. | reverse complement strand
AAAACATTTAAGGTACTGATTTTTAAGATATCAGACAATGACTGAAGTCAGTTGTTCCCCGTATTTCAGGATACCTCGTTTTTCTGCCCGGGGATCGCCGGAATATACTCCTGTGTTTTGCCTATCGGGGAGCGGGCGTCGGACGGATCATACCTACAAGTACACCTGGAAACCCCCGGCTTTTTACATGAAAACCTCAGGAGGCATTGAAAAGAATTCGTACTTTTTCGGAATGATGGACATAGCCGCCCTTGAAACTGTTTTTGCAGTCGCCAATACCTGGATCCTTCCGGGCTGGCTGCTCCTGCTCTTTGCGCCCTCCTGGAAATACACTGGCAGGATTGTTTTTTATCTAATTATCCTTACCCTGGCCCTTACCTACGCCGTGTTGCTCCTGACAGACCTGGGCAGTTTTGACCTTGAGGCCGGGACCTCCCTGGAGAGCCTCGCCGAAGCCTTTGGAAACCCCAGGGCGGTATTGATCGGCTGGATCCATTATCTGGCCTTTGATTTACTGGCCGGCCTGTTGATTGCCATGGATGCCCGAAGGGTAGGGGTTAACCGCATTCTTATGGCCATACCCCTTTTCCTGACCCTGATGACGGGTCCGTTCGGCCTGCTGGTCTATGCGATCATCAGGATCCTGTATACCAGGGAGCTGGGGGTGCCGGTTCAGGACGGACCTGGCAAAGCTTGAAAGGCAGCCCCTTTTAATTTTCCTGCCTTGCGGCCGTTGCGTCGATTTGACAACCTGGTCGCGTCTGCGCCCGACCTATCGCCTCAGGGCAAAATACCCTTTGGCGGTATTTAAGGTGGTGTCGTCCTTGTATTCTGCCCGGAACCAGTAGCTGTCCGAGGGTACTTCCCTGCCGTTGAAGGTTCCGTCCCAATCGGGCCGATCCCTGGTTAAAACCGCCATCAGGGCGCCATACCGATTAAAAATGTACACGGTCATGTCTGAAATTCCCCCAGCACTGTTCACGGCCCAGGTTTCGTGTACGCCATCCCCATTGGGCGTAAAAAAAGTCGGGTATCCCAGCACGGTGAATTCCGCAAGCAGCACTTCGCACTGTCCTTCTGTGGACAGACTGAGACGATGCCTTCCAGGCAAAACCCCCTGGAAGGTCCCAGATTGCTGGTATGGCGAGCCGTCGAGGCTAAACAGGTACCTGGTCTCCCCCGGGGTTGTGACCGTGATTTCATACTGGTTGGAAAACTGGTCTGGGCGATAGGAGATTTCATAATCGGCAGGCGGCGAGGCGATACCTACCTCGCTCTGAAGTGTAAAGGCGCATCCCGTTGCCATATCCTCAATGAACACCTCATACTGCCCGGTTCCACCGGCTGCGTAGGCCGGTCCTTCTGCCCCCCGGATCTCAGCGGAATTGAGGAACCACCGGAACACATACCGGTCCGGGTCGAGACCGGTATCGATCACGACCTCATCCCCGGGAGCGTCCGGGCACAGCTGATAGTTCGCCAAAAGGCTGCTTTCCGGTGCTTGCAAAAACCTGATGCTAAACGCCGCGTAGGCGGCGCATCCGTTTTCGGTATCGGTAACC
>CAZUZE010000480.1:0-1566 GCA_964624565.1 uncultured Robiginitalea sp. | reverse complement strand
AAAGGAAAAAGTGCCCTGTATGATTGCTTAATTTGTAGTCAAATAAAAAACCCCCAAACTCATGAACTACAAAGTCAAAAGCCTGATTTACCTTTTCGCCTTTATCCTGAGTGCGTTGCTCTACCACCAAATGGAAATGGGCGACAGTTCCCAACCGATCGAACATTCCGGGGAGATTTCCATGCTCCAGACCGACGACCTGGCAAAACAGGATCCCGTACTTTAACCTGTACCCGGCCTGAGGGCCATTCCATATACAGCCCGGCACCTCTTTGGTGCCGGGCTTTTTTGTTAAACGTTCTTAAAATTGGCTCCCCGGGTTAAACGCTTTGCGGATTTGCGATTCTAAGGTGTAAACACCTAAAACAGATTCACATGAAAAAGACGATGGTATTATGTGCGCTCCTGATCGGATTTGGGGCATATGCACAGCACCGGGCTCCGCGACACGGAAACCGGGCAGAAATGCAAAAGGAACTGACCACCGGGCAACGTGCCACCCTTCAGTCGAAACGCATGGCGCTGGCCCTTGGCCTGGACCGCCAGCAGCAGGAGCAGGTAGCCGCCGTGCTGAGCAAACACCTGGAGCAGGCCGGGCAGGAGCGCACCCGAAAGCAGGAACAGGCGGGCACGGGGCCTGACATGGACCCCCAGGACCGCTATCTGCACATAAATGAACGCCTGGACCGCCAAATCGCATTCCAGGAGGAACTCCGAGGGATCCTCACCGGGCAGCAGTTCGAAATGTGGAAGACCCGGCGGGAAGCCCGCCATTCAAGGCGCGCTGAATACTTCCGGAAACCCGGGAGAGGAAATCACGCCCGGGGTCGGGAATAAAAAAAGGCGGGGTTATGCCCCGCCTTTCTCTTTTGTCGATTCAAAGGGATACTACCGCTTCATGCTTTCCGATGCGGCCGCAATGGCCAGGTCCAGGTCCTCATAGGAGAGGGCGTCGTTGAGGAAATAGCTCTCAAAGGCACTCGGGGGGAGGTAGATGCCCCGGTCCAGCATCCCGTGGAAATAGGTTTTGAAATGTGCGTTGTTGCCCGTGGCGGCGGAATCGAAATCCCTGACGGGGACCTCTGTAAAATGGACGGAAACCATGGAGCCGAACCGATTGATCTGAACCGGCAGGTCGGCCGTCGCCAGTGCCTTTTCAAGGCCCTTGTGGAGATAGGCCGTTTTTTCTTCCAGTCGGGCAAAGACCTCAGGGTCCGCTTCTATTGCGTTGAGCATGGCCAGGCCGGCGCCCATGGCCAGGGGGTTTCCGCTTAAGGTTCCCGCCTGGTACACCGGGCCTTCAGGCGCGAGGTGCCGCATGATCTCGGCGGAGGCCGCAAAGGCCCCGACGGGCAGTCCGCCCCCGAGGACTTTGCCAAAGGTGGCGATGTCCGCCCGGATGCCCAGGGCTTCCTGGGCGCCTCCCCGGGCGAGCCGGAACCCGGTCATCACCTCGTCGAAAATGAGGAGGATGCCCTGTTGGGTACAGAGTTCCCTCAGCCCTTCCAGGAACCCTTTTTCGGGGGGGATACACCCCATATTGCCCGCAACGGGTTCCAGGATTAT
>CAZUZE010000479.1:0-1568 GCA_964624565.1 uncultured Robiginitalea sp. | reverse complement strand
CGGGGACCGGCTCTATGCCGGCGGGAAACAGCTCCGCGGGGCGATTGAAATCGAGGTCCTCCGACCCGTCTCCCAGAGCTACCTCACCGAACTCTGGAGCGATGCCGCGTTTTCGAGGAACCCCAAAACGGCCTTCCGGAACCTCACGGACCGGATCGGGAAGCGGTTCACCCTGGCCGTGCTTGCGATCGCCTTTGCAGCGGCAGGCTCCTGGTTGTTTATCGACCCCTCAAGGGCTTTGAATGTCCTCACGGCCGTGCTCATTATCGCCTGTCCCTGTGCCATTGCCCTGGCAGCCCCCTTCACCCTCGGGAACCTGCTCCGGATTTTTGGCAAAAAAGGCTTCTACGTCAAAGACACCGAAAGCCTCGAACGCATGGCCCTGGTGGACACCGTCATATTTGACAAGACAGGGACCCTGACCACAACCCGCAAAAACAGCATCGACTACACCGGGATTGAACTCACCGAATCCGAAGCGGTATTGCTCAAGAACACCCTTAGGTCCTCGGGCCATCCCCTGAGCCAGGCGTTGTACCGGCAGCTGGCCCCTTATAATATCGTCCCCCTTGACGAATTTGAGGAACACCTGGGGGAAGGGCTGGAAGGACGGCTGGCAGATGCGCACATCCGGGTGGGTTCCAGCCAGTTTGTCACCGGGGCCCCTTCCCGGGAAGCGGGCGGGCCCGAAGTCCATATCAGTTCCAACGACACCTACAAGGGCCGGTTCGTCATCCGCAACAGCTACCGGGAAGGCGCCTCCCGCCTCCTGGAGGCCCTTGGGAGGGACTATTCCCTGGCCGTGCTTTCAGGGGACAACGAATCCGAAAAAGACTCCCTCTCGGAGCTGCTCCCCCCCCTGACCCCCATGTATTTCAACCAGAAACCGAGGGAAAAGCTGCAGTTTGTCAGGGAGTTGCAACAGGAAGGCAAAGAAGTACTTATGGTGGGGGACGGGCTGAACGATGCGGGGGCCCTGGCGCAGAGCAAGGTGGGCATTGCCATCAGTGAGGACGCCAACCTGTTTACCCCCGCCTGCGATGCCATCCTCGACAGCAGGCAGTTCGCCAGCCTCGATGCTTTTCTGGGGATCACCAAAAAGGCCATGAAGATCATCTATATGAGTTTCGGGTTTTCCCTCATGTACAACCTCGTGGGGCTTTACTTCGCGGTAACCGGACAGCTCGAACCGGTGATCGCGGCGATCCTGATGCCGCTGAGCTCCATCAGCATCGTGGCATTTACCACTGTGGCCACCAACTGGATCGGGCGAAAAATCGGATAACTTTTGGATGCTGATATTTATCATATTTTTAACTTTATAGGGAGCCTAGCTTTACACCGAAATTCCGCCTGGGTATGAGCGTTATTTATATGTTGCTGGCTATCAGTATCTTGGTAGCCCTAATCTTTTTTGTAGCCTTTATTGTTTCCGTCAGGAAAGGTCAGTATGACGATTCCTACACCCCTTCTGTACGCATGCTTTTTGAAGATGAGCTGCTGGAGAAGGATCCCGATGCACCTAATTTCAACCAACTGGATAAACCAAATTAAAAATTGATCTATGG
>CAZUZE010000478.1:0-1586 GCA_964624565.1 uncultured Robiginitalea sp. | reverse complement strand
GAGGAGGCCCGCACCCTTGGCCTTAAAAAGGTCTTTGCCCTCACCTACCAGGTCGATTTCTTCAGGCGTCTCGGGTTTCATGAAATCGACAAGACTGCACTTCCTCAGAAGATCTGGGCGGACTGCATCAAGTGCGTCAAGTTCCCTGACTGCGACGAAACGGCGCTGATTTTTCTTCTTAATGAATAGGCTGTTCCGTTTTCTGGTTCTCAGGGCGAGATCACTAAATGAAGGAAAAGCTTGACAAAAAACGGATGAGTATATCTATAATGCGATCTTGATATCCTGCCAAAGTTGTTTTGTGGCTCAGGAGGGCTTACTTGTCTGCCAAGAAATTTACACTGCTGATTATCCCGGAGGGTTCTCACCGGGTGCGGCGTTACGTTCTCGAACGTCCGGTCATGCGTGCCCTGGTGGCAACCAGCCTGGTGCTCGTAACGGCGTTCGGCGTCGCCATGTGGGATTATGCCCGTACCAAAATTGATGAAAGCGAACTGTACCGCCTGCGTGTTGAAAACCAGACCCAGATGCGGGAATTGCAGCGTTTGGCATTAAGCCTTTCCGACCTGCGCAAGGAAATGGTCGTACTGGCCCAGAATGATGCCAAGGTCCGCGTCATGGCCAAACTGACCGGCCCCAAGGGTGACCTGATGACGGGTGTCGGTGGTCCCCTCGAAGAGGACGCCGGCGCAGGGATCACAGAACTGCAGCGCCAGATCGATGCAATCCGCATGGCGATCGACCTGCGTCGTGACAGCCAGGAAGAGGTGCAGGGCTTCCTCAATGACCAGCGCTCTTTCCTCGGCGCCACGCCCCAGGGCTGGCCTGCCAAGGGGTGGCTCACGTCGAGCTTCGGTATGCGCAAGTCGCCTTTCAGTGGCCGCATGAAGATGCACGAGGGCCTCGATATCGCGGCCCGCACCGGCACACCGATTTATGCGACAGCCGACGGGGTCGTCAGTCGTGCCGAGACCGCACCCGGCTACGGCAAACTCGTCGTTGTTGACCATGGTTACGGTTATCGTACCTACTACGCACATAATTCAAAGATTTTTGTCAAGGTCGGACAGCGCATCAAGCGTGGTGACAAACTCGCCGCTGTTGGTAATACCGGCACCTCGACCGGCTCACACGTTCATTACGAGGTACGCCTCAACGGGGTGCCCCTGAACCCGTCCAAGTTCATTTGATCCAAGACTGTTAACGAATGGAAAAGCCTCGGGAATCCGGGGCTTTTTTTATGTCCGGTTTTCAGTTTTGATAAACCTTAACAACTTGTGAGCAAAGGAGCGAGTATGCTAAACTCCGGAGCTTCAGGCTGCCGTACCCGTGGCTGGCTGGCCTAATTTTCAAGGAGTTTCTGTGCATGATTGGCACTCTGGTTAAGAAGTTTGTTGGAAGCAAGTACGAGCGCGAACTGAAACGCATGCAGCCGCTGGTCGACCAGATCAACGCGCTGGAAGGAAAACTCGAGGGGTACAGTGATGCCGACCTGCGCGGCATGACCGATATCTTCCGTTCTCGCCTGCAGGAAGGGGAGACCATCGAGGATGTCCTGCCCGGGGCGTTCGCGGGGGTGCGTGAGG
>CAZUZE010000477.1:0-1589 GCA_964624565.1 uncultured Robiginitalea sp. | reverse complement strand
CCAGGGGCCGCCAACGAATACATGCACCGCTCCTCAGTGGAAGAATTGGCCGCCCGCTTTGAGTCCCCGCAGAGGGATGCCTACCAGATGCCCGAAAAGGTGCTGGAATACCTGGGGGACCTGGAGGGGAAAACCATCATGGACATCGGCTCGGGCTCGGGGTATTTCTCGGTGAAACTGGCAGGAAAGGGGGCGCATGTAATTGCTGCAGACGTGGATGAGGGGTTCCAGGAGTACCTATCAGAGCGTATCCAAAGAGAAGGTGTGAAAAACCTAGAAACCCGAAAGATACCCTACGACAGCCCGATGCTGCTCGACGGGGAGGCGGATATGGTTTTTATGGCCAATACCTACCACCACATCGAGGACCGGGCAGCGTATTTTTCAAAAGTGAAGAAAGGGACAAAGGAAAATGGCGAACTGGTCATCATCGATTATTTCGATGCCGACCTCCCGGTGGGCCCGAGGCACCACAAGGTTTCTATCGACACGGTGGTCGACGAGCTGAAAAAGGCCGGGTACACCCGCTTTGAGGTAAAGGTGGACCTGTTGCCCTACCAGTATATCATCAGAGCGAAATAACCCCTTCCCTTCAGGGCCAGCAGGGCAGCCTCCATCAGGGCCCGGGACGGGGATACAAAGCCAGGGGCTCTGTTCCGGCCTGGGGACAATTGGAAAAGACGGCCCTGAACAGATCTGTTAGCCCGGGAATTTTGATGTAACTTGTCTGTATGAGCAACCGCATAACCGAAAGGGTCGCCGACTTCCTGAGGCGCTACCCGCCCTTTAATGAGCTTACCCAGAAGGACCTGAAACACCTGTCCGAAAAGACTGATATCCTCTTCAAAGAAAAGGGGGGCTACGTCTTCAAGGAAGGCGAGCAGGCCCATCCCTTTTTCTACGTCATCCAGCGCGGAGCCGTGGCCCTCAGACGGGACGAGGGGGGTGAAATCGTTGACCTTTGCGATGAGGGGGACCTGTTCGGGCTTCGTCCGCTTATGGCCGGAGAAAGCTACAAACTGGAAGCTGTCAGCCAGGAGGACTGCATCCTCTACGCCATCCCCATCTCGGAATTCAAACCCCTTATCCAGCGCTATGAGGAGATCGGGAATTTTGTGATCGAGTCCTTTGCGTCCAACACCAGAAACCCCTACGCCCGCTTTTCCGCAAATTCCCCCCTGACCGAATTCGCCACAGGGGCTACCGGCAAGCGCGAAACCCCTTTTTCCGAGGTCCTCCCCATCCACCCGCGAAAGGAACTGGTGTACTGCGGCCCGGATACCCCGGCCCAGGAAGTGGCCACCATGATGACGCAGCGCAATGTGGGATCCGTCCTGGTGCTCAAAGACGGGCTGCCCGAGGGAATCATCACGGATAAGGACCTCAGGAACAAAGTTGTCACCGGAAAGCACCCGATAGACGCCCCGGCCTCCGAGGTGATGACGCACCCGGTGATCACCTATCCGGCGCGGATGACCATCACCCAGGCACAGCTGGCCATGATGAAGAACGGGATCGGGCATTTGTGCCTGACCGAGGACGGCACCCCGGATACCCCCGTGGTGGGCATCCTGTCGAAGTACGACCTG
>CAZUZE010000476.1:0-1590 GCA_964624565.1 uncultured Robiginitalea sp. | reverse complement strand
CGGGCCGAAGTCAGATAATTATAGGCACGACGTTCCGTAAAATCGGCCAGAAAAGGGAGTTCTTCGGCCGTCCAGAAACCGTTCAGGGAATCTATGATCCCGTCGAAGTCCGATCCGATGGCCATACAATCCCAGGCGAACAGCCCGGCCTGGTCGAGCGTTTCTGCGATATGCCGGATTTGCCTCCAGAGCAGTTCGGACCTGTAATGCATGATTTTGTTCCGGTACAGCGAACGCCGGATGTCCTGCAGCGCCTCCCTGCTCGCGATCCGCCGTTCATCCAGCTGCAGCCCGATAATTCCGCCACTTTCGGCAATGCGGATAATCTCATCATCGTAAACATTGATGCTGACCGGGTTCAGGAGGGGGGCGGTAGCCCGCTCCCCCGGGATGGGATCGGCAACCGATTTCAGGCCATTGCAGGCGGCGTGGCTGAACAGGAGTGGAAATTCCGAAACGCCCAGGGCCCCGCGTTCCCTCAGGGAATACAGCTCCATGCGTGCCCGGGCACTCATGTGCTTGAGGTCCGGCAGGATCGCCGGCCCATCCTTATCGGACAACATCTCCCTCAACACTTCGATGCCCAAAGGGGTCAACCCGCTGTCCATGCCTTCCCGCTGGTCCGTACTGCGCCCCACGATCCCGCTGAAACTGGGGGCATGCCCGCAGAGTTGGTTCCAGAAATGATGTGCGACCGTGATGAAAAAGGGGGTATATTCCCAGTTTTTGATCTCCCGGAGCCTGCTTAGGACCGCCTCTTTTGAGACAGCGCGCCCAAGCCCCGCGTTGAGCACGTGAAGGCCTTCTATTGAAAGTGCCACGCAAATGGTCTGTACCCCATCCGGGTTGGGATTCCGGCTGGCTTCAATATCGGAATAGTCCCGTACCAGTTGATATCGGAACCTGCCTTCGGGCAGCCTGACAATGCGGTTGTGTTGCTGCCGGTAAAAGGAATACTCCATCAGGAGGTCCCCGAAATAATCCGGCATTTCCCTGAGGTGGTCGATTCGGGCCTGCCCAAGTCCGGTTGCCAGGTCGACGAGGAGGTCACTGAGGAGGTCACTTTTTATTTCATTGTTTACGAACCCTTTTTCCATCGGATACAGGGAAGCGCAAATCACGCTGACCCCTCCCCTGGCCAGGCTTTGCCCGTTCGCCTGAGAAAATTTGGTCAGCCGGGCTGCGTAATTGAGCAGCCGGTCTGCCATGTCCGGGGGATCGTAGTACCACAAACTCGTTTTATTGGAACGGTGCGGGCTTTGAATGCCCGGGGGTTTTCCCCGGAAACTCTTCCCAAAGGGCTTCAGGGCCGGGTGGCAGTGGAAGTCGATATAATCGTTCGCAAAAGACATAGCGCATCGCGTATATACCTGGTCCGAAAAGGAAGATACGCATTTTTCAAAATATCCCCCGGGCCTCCCTCCCACCACCCGGGAAGCCCGTTCGGGGGCTGCCCCGATTACAGGAAAATAAGTGATGTATCCTCCACTCTCTTCCTACAAAGCGAATGAATCATTTTTTTTAGAATATTTAACAATGTCATTTAACTATCAGATAATCAGTGTCTAACAAGATTTCACCGCTACTTCT
>CAZUZE010000475.1:0-1591 GCA_964624565.1 uncultured Robiginitalea sp. | reverse complement strand
AGAAGCCGCTATTTCAGAGGCGCTGGAAAGGAACCCTTAAACCTGCCCTTATGCCCCCTCCCCCATTGGTGAGCATCCTTATGCCCTTTAAAAATACCGCGGCCTACCTGGGGGAATGCCTCACCTCGATTAGCGAGCAGGAATTCAGGGACTGGGAACTGATCGCCGTGGACGACCACTCCGCGGACCCAAGTGCGGACCTCCTGAGGGAATGGGCAAAGGGCGATCCCCGGATCCGGGTGGTTCCCAACAAGGGGCACGGGATAATCCCGGCCCTGAAAACAGCGTATTCCCAAAGCCTGGGCACCCTGGTTACCCGAATGGATTCCGATGACCGCATGGCCCCGGGCAGGCTTTCGGACATGGTGGGCCAATTGGAGGCTTACGGCCCCGGACACATTGCCCTTGGGCAGGTAAGCTATTTCTCGGACCGCGGCATTTCCGATGGGTATGCACGGTATGAACGCTGGCTCAACGGCCTGATTTCCAAGGGGACGAACTTTCGGGAAATCTATAAGGAATGCGTGATCCCATCCCCCTGCTGGATGGTGTACCGCGCGGACCTGGACAGGTGCGGCGCCTTTGAACCGGATCGCTATCCGGAAGACTACGACCTTTGTTTCAGGTTTTATGCCCGGGGGCTGTCCTGTCTGCCCTCGTCCCGAATCCTGCACTACTGGAGGGATTACGATACGAGGACCTCAAGGACTTCCGAACATTACGCACAGAACTATTTCCTCGACCTGAAACTGGATTATTTCCTGACCCTGGACCGGGACCCCTCCCGCCCGCTGGCCATCTGGGGTGCAGGGTATAAGGGAAAATACCTGGCCAAAAACCTTGCCCTCAGGAAGCACCCGTTTTACTGGCTGTGCGACAACCCCAACAAGATCGGCCGGGAAATCTATGGGGTCCCCCTGTCCCACTTTACGCTCCTGGAAAGCCTCGGGGCACCCCAGAGCGTGATTGCGGTCGCGAATTCCTCCGCCCAGAAGCTGATCCGGGACTACCTGGGACAGCGGGGACTGATGGGGGCAACAGACACCTTCTTCTTCTGCTGAGGCTATGGGGGAAGGAAAGCCATGGGCCATTTTTTGCATCTGCGCTTTTGGAATGCAGGGATAGGGTGTGGCAAACGAAATGGCTATATTTGAGCACATCTTAATCACCTATGCAATTACAGTACCCGGAACTGCTTTGGGGCCTGCTTCTTCTGATCATACCGATCCTGGTGCACCTGCTGCGTTTGCGCAGATACCGCAAAACCCCCTTTACCAATGTCAGGGTGCTCAGGAGGGTTTTTTCAGAATCCAACAGGAGCAGCCAGTTGAAGAGGTGGCTCCTGCTCCTGACCCGGCTCGGGCTGATCGGCGCCCTGGTTATTGGATTTTGCAAACCATATATTCCATCCGAAGATTCTGGTATAGAGAAAGATATTGTTATTTACCTGGATAATTCCTTCAGCATGCAGGCGAGGCGGGAAAACTCCAACCTCCTCCATTTTGGCGTGCAGCAGCTGCTGCAACACCTCCCCGGAGACCTCCGGTTTTCACTGTTCACACAATCAGAATCCTACCGGCGGATACAGGTC
>CAZUZE010000474.1:0-1592 GCA_964624565.1 uncultured Robiginitalea sp. | reverse complement strand
AATTGTTTTGAGGTGCAAAGATGGTGCTAATAATTTAATAATCAGTTTTTTATTTGATTTATTTAACAGAAGTACCTTTTTTGGCCCCAAAAACAGGGGTTAAACAAACATCTTTTTTTGGCCTGAGGCTTCCCGGTTCGTGGGAAATTCTCCTTTTGGCCTTACACAAGTAGTTCATGACCTGTGAGTTACCCTTCGGACGCAGTCCGTGCAATGTTTGACCGCACCTGAGAAAACATAAGGATCAGACGGCTTCCTTTTCCCTTACAAGTTCCTGCTGAATATGCTCCGGTACCGGCTCATAAGCGTGGAACCGGGACTGAAACGTCGCCTTGCCCTGGGTTAAAGAGCGCAAATCCGTAGAATAGTTGTACATCTCAGCTTCGGGAATCACACTCCTGAGGATCTGATAGTTCTCAAGGCTTTCGATACCCAGTATAATCGCGCGGCGGGATTGCAGGTCGGTCATGATGTTGCCCACCATATCCTCAGGGACTTTTACGGTCAGCTCGCGGATCGGTTCGAGCAATTTGGGCCCGGCATTCAGGAAGGCGTCCCTGAACGCGTGCGCTCCTGCAATCTTGAAGGAGATGTCATTGGAGTCCACCGGATGCATCTTCCCGTCAAACACCATGACCCGTACGTCCCGGATATAGGAACCGGTCAGCGGCCCGGATTCCATGACTTCCAGGATCCCCTTCCGGATCGAGGGCAAATAGCGGAGGTCGATCACGCCCCCGACGATGCAATTGTAAAAAACCAGTTTCCCGCCCCAGGGCAGGTCGATCTCCTCCTTGCCCCGGATGTTAAAGCCTTCGGGTTCGGGCATGCCCTCATGCCAGGGTTCGATTTTCAGGTGGACCTGGGCAAACTGCCCTGCCCCCCCGGACTGCTTTTTATGCCTGTAATTGGCCGTGGAAGATCGCTTAATGGTCTCCCGGTAGGCAATTTTGGGGGGTTCCAGGACTGATTTTACCCCGTAGATGTTTTCGAGCATCCACTCGATGGTCGACAGATGTAATTCCCCCTGGCAGCCCAAAATCTGCTGTTTGAGCTCGTTGGAATAGGTGATGGTAACCGTGGGGTCCTGGCTGTGGAGTTTCCTCAGGGCATCGGTCAGCTTTTCCTCTTCATTCTGTGCCATGGCAGAAACCGACCGCTTGGTGCGCGGCTCCGGATATACTACGGGCCTGATGGTAAGCGGGGCGTTTTCAGCATGCAGGGTGTCATTGGTCTCCGTGGTCTTGAGCTTCAGGGTGGCACCGATATCCCCGGCGACCAGCTGGTTTACCGGGGACCGGTTCTTTCCGTCCATAATGAACAACTGGTTGAGGGTTTCCGTTTCCCCGCTCCGGGAATTGACCAGTTTGTCATTGGCCCGGACTACCCCAGACTTTACCTTGAAAAATGTGACTTTGCCCAGGTTGGGCATCTGCACGGTCTTAAAGACAAAAAGGGCCGTCGGGGAGGTGGTGGTCCGTGCGACCTCTGCGCCTTCGACACTTTGTTCCGGCTTCAAATCCGCCGCTGCCGGGGCCACGGTGTCGATAGAACCCATCCAGCCACCACTTCCCATATCCTGCGGCGCGGAC
>CAZUZE010000473.1:0-1594 GCA_964624565.1 uncultured Robiginitalea sp. | reverse complement strand
TAGAAGCGTTTTCCGCCAAGGTCGTCCCCCCAGTGGTTTCGGGCGGCATTGAGCAGGTTCAGGGTCCCCAGCACATTGGTGTGCACAAAGGCCATGGGGTCCGTAATCGATCGGTCGACATGGGACTCGGCAGCCAGGTGGATGACCCCGTCAAATTCGTGCTCCCGGAAAAGGGCAGCCATCCGATTCGCATCCCGGATATCCTCTTTCAGGAAATGGTAGTTATTCGCACCCGCAATATCGGTCAGGTTTTCCAGGTTCCCGGCATAGGTAAGGGCATCGAGGTTGTAAACCTCGTACCCGGGATACTTATTGACAAAAAGCCGGACCACATGTGAGCCGATAAAGCCGGCGCCTCCCGTGATCAGGATCCTAGTGGACATCTTCTTTGTCGTTTTTGGTGTTTCCCGGGCAATAATGTCCCCGTCCGACCTCGACAGGCACCAAATTCCCAAAAATTAGTCTTTTATCCATCATGACTACGTGGACAGGGATTCCCTTCAGTCCCTATCACAGTTTATACACCGTTTGAGACGATTCTTTAATCATGTTTCTCAGGTCTACGATCATTTTGGAGTGCTGTTGTATAAACCCCGGGTCGAAAACGCTGTGGTTGGTGGTCAGCACCACGCAGTCAGCGGCTTGAAGGGCGGCTTCATCCAAAGGCACTGACGTGAACTCCCTTCCCTGCTTGGTGCGAAGGCGGGGGATGTGGGGATCGTGGTAGCTCACCACACCTCCCTTGTGCACCACCGTATCCATGATCTCGAGGGCCGGGGATTCCCGGGCGTCATTGATGTTGGGTTTATAGGCTGTCCCCAGGAACAGGATTTTGCTCCCATTTACTGCTTTTTTGTGGCGGTTCAGGGCGGTGGCGATCTTGATGTACATATAGTGGGGCATCCGCATGTTGATATGCCCGGCCGTATGTATCATGCTGAGGTCAAAATCGAATTTCTTGGCGATGTGTTCCAGGTAAAACGGATCCAGGGGGATGCAGTGTCCCCCGATGCCGGGCCCCGGATAAAAGGCCTGGAACCCGAAGGGTTTGGTCTTGGCCGCCTCGATGACCTCCCATATGTTGATGTCCATCTTGCCCGATAACAGTGCGAGCTCGTTGATCAGGCTGATGTTGACCAGCCGGTAGGTGTTTTCTAGGATCTTCACCATTTCTGCCGTCCGGGGGGAACTCACCGGGAAGATGGAGTCAATTGCCTTTTCGTATAGTGCCTTTCCGATCTCGAGGCCATCTTCGGTAAGGGCGCCGAGGACCTTCGGGGTGTTCCGGGTGTGGAACTGTTTGTTGCCCGGGTCCACGCGTTCCGGGCTGTAGGCGAGCCAGAAGTCGACCCCTTCCTTCAGGTTGCTTTCCCTCAGGAGGATGGGCAGAATAAAATCCTCTGTGGTGGTCGGGTAGGTGGTGCTCTCCAGGCAGATAAACGTGCCCGGTTTCATATATTTTCCAATGGCCGTGCTGGCCGCTTCGATATAGGACATGTCTGGTTTCCTGAAAAGGTCCAGGGGGGTAGGCACGCAAATGATCAGGGCATCGCATTCCGAAATCCGGGCGAAATCAGTAGTTGCCGAGAGTTTC
>CAZUZE010000472.1:0-1595 GCA_964624565.1 uncultured Robiginitalea sp. | reverse complement strand
GAGCGCTGGATTGTGGTTCCAGAGGTCGCCGGTTCGAACCCGGTCTTCCACCCCAGGGATGCCCCCGGAAGGATCTCCGGGGGTTTTTTTATGCCGTTAATTCAGGCTTTCAATGGTTTCGTGACCACAAGCGGCAGGGACTCTCAGTGCCTCATACAAAAAAAATCCCGCTTCCTTACTGGAAACGGGATTTCACTATCAGGTTTTGTCGGGTCTTACCGGGCGGCTTTGTCAACAACCAGGCGGTTCTCCCTGTTGGCAATCTCCCATGCCGTATAAAATACCAGCTGGGCGCGGTTTTTCAACAGGTCGTAGTTTATCTTATCCGGGGTATCCCCGGGCCGGTGGTAGTCCGCATGCGTTCCGTTGAAATAGAAGATAATCGGGATGTCGTTTTTTGCAAAATTGTAATGATCGCTCCGGTAGTAAAACCGGTTCGGGTCATTTTCGTCGTTATAGGTGTAGTCCAGTTCGATATTTGTATACCGGGCATTTACGGCCTCTGAGAGCTCGTGAAGCTCCGAGCTGAGCTTATCCGAACCGATCAGGTACACGTAGTTCCTGTCCCCATCCCGCTTCGGGTCAATCCGCCCGATCATGTCGATGTTCAGGTTGGCCACTGTCTGGTCCAGTGGAAACACGGGGGCAACATCTGTGTAATAGCGGGATCCCAGCAGGCCCTTTTCCTCCCCGGTCACGTGGAGGAACACCACGGAGCGCCTGGGCCCCATCCCCTCGTCAGCAGCCATTTTAAAAGCCTCTGCAATCTCCAGCATGGCCACCGTGCCCGAGCCGTCATCATCGGCCCCGTTATTGATCGCCCCGTCGGCATTTACCCCTATATGGTCCAGGTGGGAGGAAATCACCACATATTCCTCCGGGAAAACGGTTCCCCTGATATAGGCAATGACGTTTTCGGAGTCAATCATTTCATCCTGGCTTTCTATATTGAAATCTATTTTGGCCGGGAGAACTGCGGCCCCCGTTGACTGCGCGATATCCGGGAAGATCCGTTTTGCCTGTGTCTCCTCCAGGAGGATCAACCCGGGTGTTTTCTGTGAAGAAACCAATTCCATCCGCCCCCCGTTATTGGCCTTCATATACTCGAAGTACCGCTTGTAGCGCGAAAAATTGCCTTCGTCCACATAGATGACAGCCGCCGCCCCTTTGGCCATGGCCACTTCGGTGCGCTTTTCGATGGCTTCTGAAATATTGCTCCATTTCGAGGGTTCCCCGGTTCCGGTAAGCAGGTAGGTGCCGTCCTCCTTCCTGGGCTCCCCGGCCTTCATCAGGAGGAGTTTCCCGCTGACATCGATGCCATTGTAATCCGAATAGGATTCCGTTTCAATTCCGTACCCCACATAGGCAACGGAGGTATAGCTGCCCTCCAGGGCGGTGAAGGTCAGGAACTCCCTTCCGATTTCCAGTTTCTGGTCCCCTATGGACATGGTCCCTTTTGGCAATTTCGCCATCTCAAGGGGTACCTTCTGGAGGTAGCTCCCATCTTTCTGTCCGGCCGGGATGCCCAAATCCTCATAGGTTTTCTGAATATAGGCAACCGCTTTTTTCTGCCCTTCCTTTCCGGTTTCCCTCCC
>CAZUZE010000471.1:0-1596 GCA_964624565.1 uncultured Robiginitalea sp. | reverse complement strand
ACACCCTGCTTTTCCTGCTTTACGCCGGCATCCTTGCCTTTACAGTGATCCGGATCCTGCTCGATACGCATTCCTCCGCGAAATCCCTGGCGTACCTGCTGCTTGTTTTTGCCATCCCGGTTGTGGGGATTATATTCTATTTTTCCTTCGGGGTCAATTACAGGCACAGGAGCTACAGGCTTGAAGCCAATGCGGCCTACCTTGAAGTCATGGAGTCCGCAAAGACTTTTGTGCCCGAAACCACAAAGGAGGTTGAACAATCTAATTTACAATCCCTCGGGCACTTCGGGAGCCTTGTACAATTCCATCACGAGTCCATCTGGGCGGTGCTAAGCCCGAACTCCTTTGAGCTGCTGATCAACGGGGAGGAGAAATTCCCGGAAGTCCTTAAAACCCTGGAGGGAGCCCGGCACTTCATCCATATGGAATACTATGCCTGGGAAAACGACACCCGGGGCAACCAAATCAAAGAGGTGCTTTTGAGAAAGGCATCCGAAGGGGTACGCATAAGGGTGCTTTACGACGACTATGCCAGCCGGGGCATCCGCAAGAATATCATCAGGGAACTTAAGGCGGGCGGTATCGAGGCCTACCCCAAAATAAAAGTAAAACTCCTGATGTTCGCCAACCGCATGAACCACAGGGACCACCGAAAAGTGATTATCGTCGACGGGCAGTACGGCTTTGTCGGGGGGATCAACCTCTCGGACCGGTACGACAATTCAATTGACACGAAACTGTACTGGCGGGATACCCACATGAAATTTACCGGGCCCCTGGTTCAGGAACTGCAAAAGCATTTCCTGGCCAGCTGGAATGCCGCACAGGAAAACAAGCTCCTCTTCAGCCAGGAGCTCCTCCCGGAAGGCCTCCCGGCAGCAACCCTTCCCCTCAAAGGACTGGGGCAAATCATTCCCGGGGGGCCGTATTACCCTTTCTCAACCATCATGCTTTCCTATTTTAAGATCTTTAACCTGGCCAGGGAAAGACTCTATATCACCAACCCCTATTTCATTCCCAACAGCAGCATCCTCAGTGCCCTCAAACAGGCTGCCATGAGTGGGGTGGATGTCCGCCTGCTCCTTCCGGAAAAATCAGATTCCGCCCTGGTAGGGGCCGCTTCCCGCTTCTACTTTGACGAACTCCTCGAGGCAGGCGTCCGGATCTTCCTCTATTCCAAGGGCTTTGTCCACGCCAAGACCGTTGTGGCGGATTCTGTGCTGAGTGTCGTGGGGACGGCAAACATGGACATCCGCAGCTTCGACCTCAACTTTGAGATCATGGGTGTTGTCTATGGCCCGGACCTGGCCGGAGAACTCGAAGCGGCCTTTTTCAGGGACCTGGAGGAAAGCCGGGAACTGGACGCGGCGTTCTGGAAACAAAAACCGCTTTACGAAAAACTGGCCTACGCCACGGCCCGTTTGGTTTCTTCTTTTTTGTGATTTAATAGTCTGAAATTTCTATTCAGTTACTAAGGACTGCTTTGGGGTATCCTCAAATATCCAGATTGTAGAAAAATAAAGTTCTAATAATTAATCGAAAAACCAGGTTGCCCAACTATTTCAATTTGAACGTTGTAAAAGGATTACTAAAAGA
>CAZUZE010000470.1:0-1598 GCA_964624565.1 uncultured Robiginitalea sp. | reverse complement strand
GCGCAGTTGGTCGTGATCAGGGGCAGGAATACCCCCAGGGCCTGGTACAGGGGCGGACTTACCTTCTTCATGACGATCTCGACCATCTGTACCAGGGCGGCAATAACCAGGATAAAGGTTATGGTGCGAAGGTAGTCAAGCCCCATGGGCAGCAGCAGGTACTGGTGCAGCAGGTAGGTCACCGTCGTGGCGATGGTCATCACAAAGAGGACTGCCCCCGACATCCCCACAGAGGTCGACACTTTATTGGATACGCCGAGGAAGGGGCAGATACCCAGAAACTGGGACAGCACGATGTTGTTTACGAATACGGCGCTTATCAGGATGATCAGGTATTCCATATCAGGCCAGTTTACGGGTGAGTTTATTAAAGAGGACAGCCAGGTAGGCCAGGGCGATGAAAGCCCCGGGGGGCAGGATAAAAAGGATGAGCGTACCGGCGTCCTCCGGAACGAATTTGAATTCGAACAGGCTGCCGCTGCCAAGGATTTCGCGGGTCGCCCCCAGGGCTGTCAGCGCGATGACAAAGCCCGTGCCCATGCCCAGGGCATCGACAACCGAAGCGGAAAGGTTGTTCTTTGAGGCGAACGCTTCCGCCCGTCCCAGGATCAGGCAATTGACCACGATCAGGGGGATGAAGATCCCCAGCTGTTCGTACAGAAAGGGGATATAGGCCTCCAGCACCATCTCCACCACGGTCACAAAGGAGGCGATGATTACGATGAAGGCCGGGATCCGGACTTTTGCGGGCACCTGTGACTTGATCAGGGAGACCACGATGTTGGACATCAGCAGCACGAACAGCGTCGCCACCCCCATTCCCAGCCCGTTGAAAGCCGAAGAGGTAACCCCGAGGGTTGGGCACATCCCGAGGAGCATCACAAAGACGGGATTCTCCTTTACGATGCCCTTGAGGAAATTCTGTTTTTGGTTCAGTATTTCAGCCATGCGCTTTACTTGTCGGATCCAGAAAGGGTGTTTTTATGCTCGATGAAGGCGTCATAGGCCTGCCGGGTCGCTTCCGAAAACGCACGGGTGCTGATGGTGGCCCCGGAGAGGGCATCTACCTGCCCCCCGTCTTTTTTGGCCCTCAGGTCAAAGGTTGCGGGGTTTTTGCCACGGAACTGCTTCAGAAACCGCTCTTCCTTCATTTTGGTGCCAAGCCCGGGGGTCTCCTTCTGTTCCAGGACCTCGATATTGATTATCCGGCCATCGGGCTGAAAGCCCACCATAAGCCGGACCGGACCGCTATACCCCTTTTCCGAGGCGCCCGTGGCCGCCCCCCCGATAAAAGCACTGTCCATAAAGGCGGGGTATAATTCAATGCTGTCCTTACTGTTTTCCATTTTAATCCGAATTCCCTCGGATACCGGATCGTTGTCAAAAGGCGGGAGGACGCGCTGCAGGGCGCTCACCTTCCTGGCGAGTTGCGCTCTTGCCTTCGGTCCCTCGGTGAGGTTATTCACGAACCCGAGGGTCAGGCCGGCTACCAGGGTGATGGTGAAAAGGACCACCACCATATTCACGAGTGTTGACTCTTTCTTTTTCATGCTTACAAGATTGTGGCCTTAATCCTGTACCCGAGGCATCGCGGCTTG
>CAZUZE010000469.1:0-1608 GCA_964624565.1 uncultured Robiginitalea sp. | reverse complement strand
GACCAGCCGGGATACCCAAATCCTCATAGGCTTTCTGAATATAGGCAACCGCTTTTTTCTGCCCTTCCTTTCCGGTTTCCCTCCCCTCGAAGTCATCTGAGGCGTAAGTAAAGAGATGCTCGCGCAATTCTTCCTCCGAAATAGTGGCGGCAAGGTTGGTCACGTCCGGTTTTTCAGGGGCCAGGGCGGTATTTTCGGAAATGACCTGCTGGGACCCGTTGCACGAGAGCACCAGGGCGGCCGTCACAAAAGACACTTTTTTCATCGGGTTTTTAAATTAAATTCCCCAAAAATAGGCAAAATAAGAAGAGGAACTCAACTTGGGGTCAGCGGACTTAAACCAACAGGGTATTTACTTCCTTTGATCAGATCGTTCCGTAGGTGTCACGGATCATCGCATTGGTCTCTTCCAGGGATTTGAACACCTCGAAGGTCCTGCCCTGCGTGCGCTGGGCCCCCAGGGCATTGGCGTACCGGGCAGCGTGGACGTAGTCCGAATGGTCCTGCAAAAGGCCGAACCCGAGGCCCCCGGCAAAGGAATCCCCGCAGCCCGTGGTATCCACTACATCCGCAACCGGGACGGAGGGGACGATCTCCTTTCGGATCGTGCCCTTTTCCCTGAAGTAAACGGCGCTCCCGCCTGCATCGAGGGTCACGATAAGGGCTTTTACCCCTTTTCCAAGGACATGGGCGGCAAGTGCGTCAAGGTGCTCCGTGTCGGGGCTGTGCAGGGGTTTAAGCTGGCTGACATGGTATTCCTTTTCGAACCAGCAGCACCTGGACTCCTCCAGGTTCATCTTAAGCACATCGATGTAGGGAAGCCATAAATCCCGCTCTATCCAGAACCTCATATGCCGGGTTCCAAGGACGTCAACCGTGTTGGTCGGTCCGTGGGCATCGAAAATGAGGGTGGCGCTGCTGTGGGCCTTGATGTACTTGAGGGTTTCCAGGGGTACCTCGTAATCGGTGATGGGGACACAGACAAAGACATCGGCATGGAGCAGGGGCCTGACGTCTTCCGCCACGATGGGGTTCATAAACCCTGTCTGGGTTTCTTTCCGGTTGTTCTGGTCCAGGAACTTCAGGCGGATCACATCGCCCTGGTCTGCCTCATCGCGGATGTACCCGGTCTTTATATTGGCGTAAGGGGCGAAAACCGCTTCCACACCCTCCCGGTCTTTTTTGCGGACGTGGGATACCGGGTAGACGATGCCCTTATCCCCCAGTAAGCGGGAGAGGCCGATGGTGGTATGTGTCGCACAGCCGTATTTTTCGATAACCTCGCCTTTGTGGGTTGTGATGTGATCTCTGGGGATAGGCCCTAAAACGGCGACATGGAACTGCTTCATTAGTTCGGATTAAGCTAGCCTGAAGATATAAAAATAGTACAATTTATCCGGTCTTAAGGTTCAGGAAGGGTTTTCGGACAGGTTCCGGGTCTCGCGCTATTTTCTGCCAAAACCATATCGGTATGTTTACAGGCTTTGTTATATTTGTGCCGCCTTAGCGATATGGCGATGTAAAAGGCGTTCGCTGAGCGCCCTTTCGGGAGGAATGGCAGAGTGGTCGAATGCGGCAGTCTTGAAAACTGTTGAGGGTCACACCTCC
>CAZUZE010000468.1:0-1612 GCA_964624565.1 uncultured Robiginitalea sp. | reverse complement strand
CTCACGGCCGTGGCACTGAGGTTGGAGAGCTCTTCCGCGATTACGGACCGCTGCCCGAGCACTTCTCCCTTGGAGGCGAGCTTGACAATCTGGTCCTTGCCATTCGGGCTGAGCTTGGAGAGCTTGGAAACACCGCCCCGGACGCAATACACCCCGTTGAGTTTCTCCCCTTCATCGAAAATAACCTCCCCTTTCTTGATCTTCCGGGAGACTTTGGAGTCGGAAACCGCTTTCAACTCTTCCTTGCTCATGGCCCGCAAGGCATTGAATTTTCGCACTATACAATTCTCACATCGCTCCTCCATCGGGATTGTCGGATTTTCAAAATAAAAGTAGCTAAATTTTGAATACTTTAAAAGGTGACAAGTGTCATCTTTTCCCCTTTAACATTCCCTCACCTTTGCCTTTGCAATTCCTTTTTATAATTTCAAAGCGGACAAGGAACCCAAATGGCGGATACGAATTGTTTTCACTGCGGACTCCCCGTGGAAGATCAGGAAATACGTTTCGACGATAAATCCTTTTGCTGTAACGGGTGCAAAACGGTCTATTCCATCTTCCGCGACAACGACCTGGGGTACTACTACGAGTTGCAGGGGGCCCCGGGGGCTACGCCTGAATTTACCCAGGGAAAATTCGACTACCTCGACGATCCGCTGATCGCGGAGCGCCTGCTCGAATTCCAGGATGCCTCCCATTCCGTGATCACCTTCAGTATCCCCCATATTCACTGCAGTTCCTGTATCTGGATCCTGGAGAACCTCAAACGCCTCAACCCGGGGGTCTACAGCAGCCAGGTGGATTTTCCGCGGAAAGAGGCGCGGATCCATTTCAACCCCGACCAGGTCAGCCTCAAGGACCTGGTGGGGCTGCTCAGCGCCATTGGGTATGAACCCTCCATCACCCTGGAACAGTACGAGGCCGGCGAAAAAAAAACAGACCGCAAACTCATTTACCAGCTCGGGGTCGCCGGGTTTGCCTTCGGGAACATCATGTTCCTGTCGTTTCCCGAATACTTCGAAAGCGGGGAGTTCTGGCTGGAACAGTACAAAGGGCTCTTCCGCTGGATCATGTTCGCCTTTTCCCTCCCTGTGGTTTTCTACTCCGGGTCGGGGTACCTGACCTCGGCCTACAAGGGCCTGCGGTCGGGCCTCCTCAATATAGACGTCCCCATCGCCCTGGGCATCCTGGTGCTCTTTTTGCGGAGCACCACAGAGATCGTCTTTGACCTCGGACAGGGCTTTTTTGACAGTCTTTCGGGCCTTGTCTTTTTCCTGCTGCTCGGCAAATTCTTTCAACAGCGCACCTATTCCTTTTTGTCCTTTGAACGGGACTACCGCTCCTATTTCCCGATCGCTGTGACCCGGCTGAAGGCGGATGCCAGCGAAGAAAACATCCCCGTGCACCAGGTGGAGACCGGGGACCGGCTCCTGATCAAGAGCGGTTCCCTGATCCCGGCAGATTCCATCCTTCTCAAAGGGGAGGGCAAGGTGGATTACAGCTTTGTGACCGGAGAGGCCCGGGCGGTTTCCAGGAAGAGCGGGGACCGGCTCTATGCCGGCGGGAAACAGCTCCGCGGGGCGATTGAAATCGAAGTCCTCCGCCCCGTCTC
>CAZUZE010000467.1:0-1613 GCA_964624565.1 uncultured Robiginitalea sp. | reverse complement strand
CGTGTCAGTGAAGTTCTGGCGAAGACCCAGCAAGCGACAACGGACTCAGGCAGGCCCACTGATCATGCACCGAACAGCATTCTTCTCGGCAGGACAGCTTACCCCGGCGTCGCCATGGGTCCGGCGGCCATCCTTGAGGAAAGACTCGGTTTTGCCGACATCCTGCATGAAGAAGAAGTCGATATCCCAAGCGAATTGCGCAAGCTCGAAAGTGCCCTGGAAAAAACCTCCATTCAAACCATTTTCCTGGAAAAACGCGTCGCGGAGCGCCTGGGTGAAAGCGATGCGGCAATCTTCCATACTCATCTGATGATCCTTGAGGACCGCAGCTTCATGAATAAGCTGGAGCAGGAAATCAAAGACGGTCACAGCGCTGCATACGCCCTGGAAAAAATCGTCGCAAATTACATCGAAGCTTTTGCCAAAATGGACGATCCCTATCTTCGGGAACGAGCTGTCGACATGGAAGACATCGGCAGACGCATCCTGGCCAATCTGGTTGGCGACGAGGCTGATCATGCCCTGTATCTCAAACATCACAGCGTACTGGTTGCCAGGGTGATTCTCGCCTCTGACATGGCCGCACTCGATAACGACCAGATTCTGGGCATAATCACTGAAGACAGCGAAACAAACTCACATGCCGTAATTATGGCCAAGTCGATGGGTATTCCGGCAATCGTCGGTGCCCGTGGCGCACTGAAAAAGATCGCGCCGGAAGACGACTTGATCATAGATGCCAATTCGGGTCAAATTTACATCAAGCCGGTGGAGGCAGTCAGGGAAGAATATCAGAGACTGCTTGCCGACCAGACCCGTGAGCTATACCGCCTCGAGCAATACCGCGACCAGCCTGCCACGACATCTGATGGCCAAAGGATCATTTTACGTGCCAACATCGGCCTGATTAGCGACATCCTTGTGGCTAAACGTTTTGGCGCCGAAGGGGTAGGCCTGTACCGAACCGAGTTTCCTTACATGGCGCGGGGCGACTTTCCGGACCGGGCCGATCAATACAAACTGTACAGCAAGGTTGTCAAGGAGTTCGACGGGCAGCCGGTAACAATACGAACCCTCGATATTGGCGGTGACAAGGGCCTCCCCTACTTCACTCCACCAAGGGAAGACAACCCGTTTATGGGCTGGCGTTCGGTTCGCGTCTCCCTCGATAACCGTGACATCTTCCGCACCCAGATCGAGGCAATTCTCATGGCCGGATGCCATGGACCCGTCAAACTGCTCTTCCCGATGATCTCCAGTCTCGATGAAACGCGGGCCTGCCTGGAAGTCGTTGAAGAGGCACGAGCCAATCTGAGAAAGGAGGGCTTAGCCTGTCCCGACAAAATCCCGGTTGGCGTCATGATTGAAGTCCCTGCTGCGGTAAGACTGGTCGCAAAGCTCGCCAACGAGATTGACTTCTTCGCCCTGGGCACCAACGACCTGATTCAGTATCTGCTTGCGGCTGACCGCAACAACCCTCTGGTGAGCAAATATTACGATCCGCTGCACCCGGCTGTCCTGCAGGTCCTGCATGAAGTCACCGAAACAGCCCTGTCACGCGGCAAGGGTGTCAGCCTCTGTGGTGAAATGGCGACCGATCCCTTGACCATGCT
>CAZUZE010000466.1:0-1619 GCA_964624565.1 uncultured Robiginitalea sp. | reverse complement strand
AATATTTTGATCCTGAACCGTTCAAATTACGACGGCAGCATTGGATACATGGAGGAGGGCCTGGGCCTGATACAGGAAATCCCGGAAACTCTCGAACTCGAAATCAAAAGGGAATAGGCCGTGCAGAAGATAGGCATCCGTGGTATTTGCTATGACGCAAAATCCTCTTATTTACGGGGGCCTGCGGCGGCCCCTGCCCGAATCCGGGAGGTGCTTTCCGGCGATATGATGAACCTGTATTCAGAATCCCTCTCAGATCTGCGTGCATGGGAATCATGGGACCTGGGGGATGCCCGGGTCGGGTTGTATTTCGAGATTGAGGAACTCACCCGGAGGCATCTCGGCCAATGCGGGAAACTCTTCACCCTGGGGGGCGACCACAGCATTACGTACCCGATCCTGAAAGCCTACGCGGAAAAATACCCGAAACTGGATCTGCTGCAGATCGACGCACATCCCGATTTATACCAGGAATATGAGGGAGACCCGTATTCCCATGCCTGCCCTTTTGCGCGCATCATGGAGGACGGGCTTGCCCACCGGCTCGTGCAGGTGGGAATCCGGACATTAAACCCCCATCAGGAAGCACAGGCCAGCAGGTTCGGCGTGGAACGACATGAAATGAAGGGGGCAATCCCGGCAGCGCCCCTGAAGTTTTCCAATCCGGTCTATGTGTCCCTGGACATGGATGCCCTGGACCCGGCCTTTGCACCCGGGGTCTCGCACCGGGAATCCGGAGGCCTTACCCCCAGGGAAGTTATCGGTCTCCTTCAGGGGATCGAAGGGGAGGTGGTGGGTGCCGACCTGGTGGAGTATAACCCCTCCAGGGATGTGGACGGGATCACGGCCGCACTTGGGGCCAAGCTGATGAAGGAACTCCTCGCCCTACTGGCCTGAACCGGGGAGCCCTTTCTTCGTTTGATCCCTGGTTTTTCGTATCTTTTCTCAAACCAAGACCTTCAGATATGAAATTAGGTGCATTTTCCATCAGTTTGGCCGTTTCCGACCTCAAGGCTTCCCGGGATTTTTACAAAGCCCTTGGTTTTGAGGTTTTCGCGGGTTCCGATGCGCAAAACTACTTGATCATGAAAAATGGGGAAACCCTCATCGGACTGTTCCAGGGCATGTTCGAGGGATCCATCCTGACCTTTAACCCCGGTTGGGACCAGGGGGCGAACCCCCTCGGGCAGTACGATGATGTCCGACAGCTTTGCCGGCGCGTAAAGGAAGCGGGGATCCCGGTAGTAAAGGAAACCCTTGACGAGACCTCGGGCCCCGGGAGCTTTGTCATTCAGGATCCCGATGGGAATACGCTCCTATTCGACCAGCACGTCTGAATCCTTCCTCCTGCAGACAACACCAGGGGTTATTTCCACTGACCATAAAATCGAATTCTATTGGCACTCGTGATGCGATTCGACTCCCTATTCCCGCTCCTGCTCTCGGAACGCACCAAAAAGCAAACCGAGAAGGTTATCCTGACCATCGCCATCCTGAGCTTCCTGGTGCACCTGATGCTCATCTATGCTGTGGACAAGGGCTGGCTCACCTCGGGGTCCGAACTCCTTGAAAACCCCATAGCGGCTATCTACACGCCTTTTTCCTTTATCCTGATCTAC
>CAZUZE010000465.1:0-1620 GCA_964624565.1 uncultured Robiginitalea sp. | reverse complement strand
CAGTTGCAGAAGGGGCATTTCATGGTGATTACGGGGGCCAATATGGCGGGAAAAAGCACTTTCCTCAGGGCCGCGGGGCTCAGCATCGTCATGGCCAACATGGGGCTTCCGGTCCGGGCCGGGCAGATGCAGTATACCCCCATCCCACTGATCAGCAGCATGCGCACCTCGGATTCCCTCTCCCGGCATGAGTCCTACTTTTTTGCCGAGCTCAGGCGGTTGAAGACCATCGTGGACCATCTCAAACAGGAACCATACTTTGTCATCCTGGACGAAATCCTGAAGGGGACCAACAGCAAGGACAAAGCCAAAGGCTCACAGGAGTTCCTCGAACGCCTGCTAAGGCTGCAGGCCACCGGCCTGATCGCCACCCATGACCTGAGCCTCTGCGAGGTAGCCGGTCATGTTCCCGGGGTGCAGAATTACTACTTTGACGCGCAAATCCGGGACGGGGCCCTTTACTTTGATTACCGCCTACGGCCCGGTATCTGTTCAAATATGAATGCCTCTTTCCTGCTGCGCAAACTCGGGGTAGTGGAAGATCAGGAGGAAGAGGGAGGTCCGCACGCTTCAGGGGCCTGATTGTGAATTGCAGGGATTACGGATAAATTGAAACCGGGGGAGGGGGCATGCCCCCCAACTAAGCGCCAATTAAAATCAACAGCGCTTATACGACCCCTACATCCCCTTCACCTGCATTTCCTGGAACCGGTCCGCCTGCAGGCGCATCAGCTCTTCGGCTTTCTTCTTTTTGTAGGCAAAAACGGCCTCTTCCTCCGCCAGTTCGGCATAGACTTTTTCATTTAACTGGCGGTCGGTTGCCAGGAGCCTGTCGCGCTGGTCCACCTTTTGGGCCACCCAGGAGGAGACTGCGGTTTCTTCGTCTTCCAGTTTAAAATCATAGGGCCCTTTCGGGGTCATGAGCTTGACCAGGATGGGGGCCGTTTCAATGGCCAGGAACAAGAGGAAAATAAAGAAGGAAGGAAACCACGGCAGTTTTCCAAGCGCATCGATACGCGCCATCAGGCCGTCAAACCCGTCGATGACCGGCTGGGAGGCATCCACAGCCTGTGCATACCCTTGTTCCAGGGCCCCGATCTCAGCTTCAATCGATGAGATACGCTCCGTGTTCTGCTGGCGCAGGGCCTGGAGCTCTGCCAGGGAGGCGTCGTGCTTTTCCCGCTTCTCCGCGTATACCGGCCCCTTGCCCAGCAGCAGGGTGCCCTTTCGACCCTCCGCTTCGGCGATATAGGTCTCATACAGGGTATCGGTCGCAGCTTCCTTAAGCCGGATTTCCTCCTTCAGGCCCGCTATTTCGGCTTTTTTCTGTTCAATGGCCGGGGTGTACTGCAGGGCGAGTTGTTGCTGGTTGTCCAGGGTCATCTGGTTTTTCTCCTCCAGGAGTACCTGGTTGATCTCCTTTTCAAAGATCTTCAGCTCCAGGGGTTTTGAAATGACCACAGCGATGATGACCGCCAGCAGGATCCTGGGGCTGGCCTGCAGCATTTCCTTCCAGAAACTGTCCCGTTTCCGGATCGTGGAGACGATAAACCGGTCCAGATTGAAGATCAGCAAGCCCCATACCAGGCCAAAACCAATGGCGGGATAAACCGAATCAAA
>CAZUZE010000464.1:0-1626 GCA_964624565.1 uncultured Robiginitalea sp. | reverse complement strand
TGGAACTCATCAGGGAAACCCACCTGACCAATAACTGCCCGGAGTGCTTCAACCAGGACCTCAGCCTGAAGTTCTACCAGAAGCACCTGTACGGCCGGCTTTTCCACAGGACCACTGCGGAAATCTCGCCCGAACTGACCTGCAATACCTGCAAGAGCCGGATTTACCCGGTTGGGTGGACCCCCGATATCGAAAGGGGTGTCGAATACTTCCAGAAGGCCCTGGAGCCCGCAAAGGCAGGCCTTGAGTTCAGGCCCCTTTTCTTTGTGCTTGTATTGCTGGGGATCGCAGCGGCCGGCGCCCTGGCGTACTTCTACCTGGAGGGGGCTATTGGAGTTTAGCCCTGATTTTGGCCGCCGTGGCTTCGAAGGATTCCGGCCCCGGGGAGACCTTTTTCTGGAAGGTCGCATCGGCCATGGTATTCAAAGGGATCAGGTGCACGTGTACATGGGGCACCTCCAGGCCAATTACCGTAAACCCGACCCGGCGACACTCCATGCTCTGTTCAATGGCCAGGGCCACCTTGCGGCTGAAATGCATCAGGCTGTGGAAGGCCTCCTCGTCGAGGTCGGTGATTTTGTCGACCTCCTTTTTGGGAACGCAAAGGGTATGGCCCATGCTGTTTGGATTGACGTCCAAAAAAGCAATGTTATCGCGGTCCTCTGCAATTTTATAACAGGGAATCTCCCCGTTGATGATGCGTGTAAAGATGCTTGCCATGGAAACTAAGGTGTTGGTCTTCCTAAGGTGGTCCCCCCGGGGGATGGTTTCATGGGTTCCCCTGCGCTTTCCCCCATTCAGGAACGGGTAATCTCCAGGATCCGGAACTTCAGGGTCCCGTTGGGCACCTGTATTTCGGCCGTTTCCCCTTCCTTCTTGCCCAGCAGGCCTTTTCCGATGGGGGAAGTCACCGATATCTTTCCGGCTTTGAGGTCCGCTTCGCTTTCAGCAACCAGGGTGTAGGTCATTTCCATCCCGTTCTGTTCGTTCTTCAGCTTTACCGTTGAAAGGACCAACACCCTGGAGGTATCGAGCTGCGATTCGTCGATCAGCCTGGCGTTGGCCAGGAGCTCTTCCATTTTCGCAATTTTCATTTCGAGGAGGCCCTGAGCCTCCTTTGCCGCGTCGTATTCGGCATTTTCCGAAAGGTCCCCCTTGTCGCGGGCTTCGGCTATGGCCTGGGAAGCCCTGGGCCGCTCCACATCCCGAAGGTGGTTCAACTCGTCTTTCAGCTTCTGCAGCCCTTCTTTGGTATAATAGGATACCTTGCTCATAACCTCTTCATTAAATAAACAGAAAATCCCCTTCAATACCTACAAAAAATGCAAGTTATTCAGAGGATTTACACAAAGATAGTCAAAATTTGCTGATTTTTGCAGGGAACCCAAAGATGCATATGGCACGTGCACGGCAAATCGGAACCCTCCTTCTGGCCCTGATGCTGGTTTGCTGCGACAGCGATACCGAGCAGAGGAACCCCTACCTGCAGGAAGTGGGCTTCCGGTTCGAGATCAACCTGAACCTTCCCCTCTACAGCCCGCTCACCACCACCGGGAATGCGGTCTATATCGGAAATACCGGCGTGGGGATCCGCGGGGTTTTTGTGATGAATACGGGTTTTGATAT
>CAZUZE010000463.1:0-1629 GCA_964624565.1 uncultured Robiginitalea sp. | reverse complement strand
GATCGTCACACCCGGGGTCCGGCCGGCCTTCGCCGCCCAGGACGACCAGAAACGTGTCACAACTCCGGCTGAAGCCCTGCGCTCCGGGGCCGATTATCTGGTGATCGGCAGGCCGATCTCCGCGGCGGCTGACCCTGCCCTGGCTGCCGAGATGATCCTGCGGGAAATGCAGGACGCCCTGGACGAATGAAATTTGGCAACGTCTGGAGAATTTGCACGATTTGTGCATAGGACTTGTGCATAGGACTTGTGCATAAATAACAGAAATCTATTCTCTGCGCACCGGGTATTGTCTTTGGCCAGCGGCACGGCACCCCGCAAGCAGACCGGGATTTGCACGGTGAAAAAAGCCTTGACTATTGCTGGACAATTTGGGGACTTCGCTGGCATTGCAGGTAAAGATGCCGGAGTTGGCTTGACAATGGGGAGACAGGGAATGATGTCGGATAGGGTCCTGATTGTCGATGACGATAAATTTATCAGGACAATTCTCAAGGATGCCTTGGCTGGCCGTTACCAGACTATCGAGGCGGACAATGGCCAAATGGCCCTGGACCTGGTCTTCAGTACACGGCCGGACCTCGTCATCCTGGATATCGAGATGCCGGTCATGAACGGCATCGATGTATGCAGGACCATCAAGGAGACCGAACAGACCAAGCATATACCCGTGATCCTGATTACCGCCCATACCAATCGGGACGAGATCATTCTCGGCATGCAGACCGGTGCCGACGATTACATTACCAAGCCAGTCCATCCTCCTGAGGTTTTGGCCAGGGTCGATGCCCACCTTTTGTACAGGAACTACTACAACGAACTGGAGCGGCGCGACCTGCAAATGCTCCTGGAGCTTTATGACATTGTCACCGTGTTGCGCAACCCGATGAAAATTCTGCGCTTTGTCGTGGAAAAGATTGCCGAGGTGATCGAAGTCGAACGGTGCTCGATTATAAGTATCAGCAATGTCAATGAAATTGTCGTCAAGGCCTGCAATGACCTGAAGGAAAACACCGAAATCAGGCTGGATCTGGATCGCTACCCGGAGATCCGCAAGGCGATCGAAACTCACCAGGCGGTGATCGTCAACGATGTCAAGAGCGACCTCCTGATGGAGCCGGTTCGCCAGCATGTCGAGGCATTGAATCTCAATTCGCTGATCGTTGTGCCGATCATCAAGAAAGAGGCTGTGATCGGCACCCTGTTGTTGCGTACGACCATGAAATTAAAGGACGGGATATCCGAACGCATCAGCAAGCTAACCCACCTGGTCGCCAACATCTCTGCGAATGCGCTGGAAAATGCGACCCTGTTCGAATCGATGCAATCGGCCAGGGACATGTTCGAAGAGATGTCGATTCGCGACGGGTTGAGCATGCTTTACACGCATCGACATTTCTATGAACGGCTCGAGAAGGAATACTCCCGCGCGGTTCGTCATCACGAACCGCTGTCACTGATTTTCTTCGATATCGACGACTTCAAGCAGGTCAACGATCAATATGGCCATATCCGTGGTGATGAAGTGATCAGGCAGATTGGCATCTTGATCAGGGAGTTTGTGCGGGAAATCGATATCGCGGCACGTTACGGTGGCGAGGAATTCGTCATCCTGCTGCCCAAGACAGA
>CAZUZE010000462.1:0-1629 GCA_964624565.1 uncultured Robiginitalea sp. | reverse complement strand
TGCCAAAGTTGGCTGGGCTTTAAATGTCGCAGCGTATGATAATACCGGGAAACCTTCTCTGGAATCAAATTCCGGAACTTTAGTATGCGTTGATCATACTTGAACCCATTGTCCGTTTTTCAGGCTTTCGATAGCCGCAAAGGAAGCCTTAGTGGTATTGTATATGGATTCAAAGGGGATAATCGGGGCTCCTCCCTCTTTCAGGGAATATACAAGGCGTTCAAACTGGCGCGCATGCCCTTTGTCCTGCCGCGTTTTCATTTTTGAGAATCCCTTGAAGCCGTAGCCCTTGAGCGTACGCCAATTGTCCAGTACCAGGGTGCGCTCCTGCGTATAGACCTCCACCCGTTCTTTGGAGTACGCCTTACTTCCATTCGCAAAATAATTGATCACGGCATTGGTCCCGTTATCGTATTTCAACAGGATGCTGGCGTTGTCGGTGTTTTCCTGCGGGTCCTTTCCCATGGCATTTGTGCAAACGCTTACCACTGAACTGCCGGCGAGGTAGGAGCACAGGTCGATGTAATGGCAGGCCTCCCCCAGGATCCGGCCACCTCCAACCTGCAGGTCATGTACCCAAACCTCGGGCGGGATGTGGCCCGCATTCATGGTCGCCACGATGTTTTTTGCCCCATCGCCTATGAGGGCTTTCATTTTTTCGGCCAGGGGGGCGAATCGCCGGTTGAACCCCACAACGACCATTTTCTGTTGCTCCAGCGCAGCGGCTTTGATCTCCTCCAGTTCCCCCATGCTAAGGCAAAGGGGTTTCTCCACAAATACGTGTTTGCCTGCCTTCAGGGCCTCGAGGGTCATGGGTGCATGCAGGTTATGGCGCGTGGTAATAAGGACAAGGCTTACCCCGGGGTCCGAGAGGAGCTCCCTGTAATCACTTGTGGCATAGGCGGCACCGCTCTTTTTGGCCATGATCTTGGCATTCAGCCCCCCGGCACTCGCGATGTATTTGACTTTGGCATCAAGTGGTTTCAGGGCTGGGATCACCGTGGAGGAAGTGAAGTTTCCGGCCCCGATAATCCCCAGGGAAACTTCCGTTCGTGCAATCCTCACCCCGGGAATGGAAACGCGGCTTGCAGGTGTGGAATCCGAAGGGTATTCAAGGATGCTGGCAATGGACCCTTCCTTTCTCATGTCCCCATAAATATCATTGTAAGCTTCAAGCGGGACGCGTTCCGTGATCAGTGGGCGAACGTCCAGCGCTCCAGTTCTGATGGCCTCGAGGACAGCCTCAAAGTTTCTTTTTTCAGTCCAGCGGACAAAGCCGATGGGGTAGTCCTGCCCTTTTTGTTCGTACGCGTCATCGTATCGGCCCGGCCCATAGGAACAGGAGACCTGGAAACTGAGCTCCTTCTCGTAGAAATCCGCCCGCTGAAGGTCCAGGCCAATCACCCCAACCAGGATAATCCGGCCTCGCTTCCGGCTCATCTGCGCGGCCTGGTGGATGATGTCATCCGATTTGGAGGAGGCTGTAATGAGGACCCCGTCCGCCCCTGTATCATTGGTCTGCGCCAACACTGCTTTGACAGGGTCATTCCCGTCTTTTGGATTCAGGACAGTGATGCCCTTGCTCCTTGCCAGCTCAAGTTTGCCCGGGTCCGGATCAATACCGATCAC
>CAZUZE010000461.1:1287-1632 GCA_964624565.1 uncultured Robiginitalea sp. | reverse complement strand
GCTTCCAGGCCGCGTTCGGTTTCCCTCACCACCAGATTGTGATAAGTGACGGCTTTAATTTCTTTCTTCTGGCTGATGATCTCTGCGCCAAGCACGGTGGCGGACAGCTTCAGCCCGTCCAGGTGGATCTCAAAGTGGTCAAAGCCGACATGCTCCACTTCGCCGCCGGCACGTCCTAAGAACTTGGGCAGGCAGTTATAGAATCGGCGTGCCTGACCTTCGAAGTCCAAATCGAGAGCCTCGCCCCGGAGCGGCGCACAACGCACGAAAATCTCGGTCGTGTACTTCGTGTCAACCGCGACCACCTCCCCGCTACAAGTGTCTTTCTCGCACGGGCAGACAATA
>CAZUZE010000461.1:0-1236 GCA_964624565.1 uncultured Robiginitalea sp. | reverse complement strand
TGGGTCGGCCTGGGGCGTCACTTGGCTCATTGCGGTTTCTCCTTAGGTTGACTGCGAGGCGGCTGCCGAGTTCTGTGGCTTCCTGCCCGAGACACGCCTCGGAAGGATGGCTTGGCGGGGCCGATTCCGATCGATCACCGACCTTCAGATCCGTCGCGTCTACCATGGCGCTACGAACCAGATCGCACCGAACAGGATCGGCGGGTGAATGCACTTCTATCCAGAGATCCACATCGGCATATTTCTTGTGACGTTAAGTCTAGCCGTAACGTCACGTTTTCGCAAGATTTCCAAAGCGTACTACTTGGCAAAACCCCGCGAGTGAGCCATGGCCATTTGGCGGCTGAAACCGGTATCTCGGTCGAAGCATCTGCTGCGGCGTGCGAGAATCGGATTGGCTCCATAGTGGTCCATGGCCGATCTCGATGTTATTCTGAACCGATCCTGTTCGACGTTGGCCCAGGGAGATCGATCATGCGATGGCGGTATCGAAGTGATTTTGGAGCGATGTTGACGAGTGCGGTGATCTGCCTTTCAGCCTGGCTGCCCAACGCGAACGCCGACGATCGGCCCAACATCTTGTGGCTCAGCTGCGAGGATATCAGTCCAAACCTGGGCTGTTACGGAGACCCCCAGGCGGTGACACCCGAGCTGGACCGACTGGCTTCGCAAGGCGTCCGCTACGCCAACGCGTTCGTCACGGCGGGGGTCTGTGCGCCCTGTCGAGCGACGATTATCTCCGGGGTCTATCAGACGACCCTGGGAACACACCACATGCGTTGTCAAGCTGTCTACCCCGATCCCATCCGACTGTTTCCTTCCTACCTGCGCCCAGCCGGATACTACTGCACGAACAACTCGAAGACCGATTACCAGATCGCCCGTATGCCGCGGGACGCCTGGGACGAATCGAGCGGCCGGGCTCATTGGCGCAATCGTCCGAGAAGCGAGCAGCCATTTTTCGCCGTGTTCAATTACACAGGGTGTCATGAGAGCGGCATCGCCAGCACAAGCAAGTACGAAAGCGTCACGAAGGACCTGCCGGAGAGTCACCGGCACGAAGCGGACCAGTTGACCCTGCCACCCTACTACCCCGATACGCCCATCGTGCGCGAAGACTGGAAGCGTTACTACGATGTGGTCAGCGCGATGGACCAGTGGGCCGGAGGTCTGTTGAGACAACTGGAAGAGGACCAACTGGCCGACAATACGATCGTCTTCTTCTGGTCCGATCAT
>CAZUZE010000460.1:0-1633 GCA_964624565.1 uncultured Robiginitalea sp. | reverse complement strand
AGAGAAGCCCGCCGTACCCAAATCCAACTATGCGGTGGTAGGGTTGTATTTCTATACTAATGAAGTGGTGCGAATCACAAGAAAATTAAACCCGTCTTCAAGGGGGGAATTAGAAATCACCGATGTTAATAAGGCCTTTCTCAATGAAGGAAACCTAAAAGTAAACCGCCTGGGTCGCGGTTACGCCTGGCTGGACTGCGGCACGCATGACTCCCTGCTCGAGGCAAGCAGTTTTATACAGACCATTGAAAAACGGCAGGGCCTCAAAGTGGCCTGCCTCGAAGAAATCGCCTACGAGCGCGGTTTTATACCCCGGGAAAAGGTTGTGGAGCTGGCACAGCAGCTTTCCAAGACAGGATACGGGCAGTATTTGTTGAAGCGGGTTGGGGGGCGGCAGGCGAGTTCCTGAGGTTAAAAATGGCCTGGGAGACTGGGCGTACCAGATCAAGAATTCAGAACGGCCGTAATGCCTTCGAAAAAAAGAGAATTTAGTTTAGTAAAATGAAGACAAGAGCCATCATACAGGCACGCATGCTGAGCAGCCGATTAAGGGGCAAATCATTGATTTCAGTGGCAGGCGTACCCCTGCTCTACCGGGTGGTCCAAAGCGTCCGGTTATTCCCTTTTGTCGATGAGATCATGATCGCCACGACCCGTTCGGAAGCGGATGACCCCATTGCAGCGGCAGCCAACAACCTGGGGGTCGATATTTTCAGGGGGGATTCCATGAATGTCCTCAAACGCTTCAAGGACGCCTCCAGCGACCTGGATGAGGAGGACCTCATCATTAGGTTTACTGCAGACAACCCGTTCTACCACATAGACATTGCCCGCAAGGCCTTTGAGTCCCACGTGGAGCAGAATTACGATTACACCCATATTGACGGGCTCTCCCACATTGTCCCCGAATTTATAAAGGTGCGGGCCCTTCGGGAGATCCACGCCATGGCCAGTGATGATTTTGACAAGGAACACGTAACGCCCTACCTGAGAAAGCACAGGGATCAATTTAAAATACAGACCTTGCCCGGCACCTTTGGCGGGTTGAGGGACGACCTGGACCGTTACCTTACGATCGATACCCGCGAGGACCTGGACCGTTTTGAGGCCATGATCATCGCCCTCGGGCTCGATACCCCGGAAACGGATTTCGACAAAGTGTTCCGGTACCTGGACCAGAACCAGCACCTTTCGGGCACCGGGGAAGGGTTGCAGGCCAAACTTGGCAGTACCCGGGTCGGGGACGGACACCCGGCTTATGTCATTGCCGAGATTGGGCAGAACCACAACGGGAGTATGGAGACCGCAAAACAACTCATCGACATGGCGGTCCGGTGCGGGGCCAATGCGGTCAAGTTCCAGAAACGGGATATCGCTTCCGAGCTCACAAAGGAAGCCTATGACAAAATCTATGATTCCCCGAATTCCTTCGGGCACACCTACGGGGAACACCGGGAATTCCTCGAACTGGATGAAGAGCAGCACAAAGCCCTGAAGGAGTACGCCCTGTCCCAGGGGATCACCTATTTCTGCACCCCCTGCGATGTCCCTTCCGTGGAAATGATGGAACGCCTCGGGGTCCCGTTTTACAAAGTGGCCTCAAGAGATCTCACCAACCTCCCCACGTTGGATG
>CAZUZE010000459.1:0-1642 GCA_964624565.1 uncultured Robiginitalea sp. | reverse complement strand
TTCCGTGGCGACCAGCACATAGGACCCGCTTACATCGGACAGGATGGCTTCCTCGGGCAGGGCAGGGGATTCCGGGAGCTCCCCGGCATTGTCCCCAACCGCTCCGGCCAGGATTTCGGCCTGCACAAACATCCCCACCAGGAAGGCTTTGGAATCCTCGTCCTTCAGGTGGCCGTGAACCTTTACGGTCCGGTCTTCCTGTATGGTGCTACCGATCAGGTATACACTTCCCTCGTGCACCTGGGGAGAAACCTCGGGCAGGGTGAACCGGATGGGCTGCCCGATGCGGATGCCGGCGATATCCTTTTCAAACACGCTGAGCTCCAGGTGGAGGTGGTCCTGGTTGACGATTTCCATGATTTCCGCGGCCGGCGACACATAGGCCCCCTTTCGGATGCTGATCCTGGAAACTTTCCCGTCGATAGGCGCCCGGAAGGCAATTTCGGACCGAAGCTTCCCGGCCTGGACTTCTCCGGGCGGGATGCCCAGCATTTTGAGTTGTTCTTCCAGGCTCCCCTTGCGCGCCAGGAGGGTCAGGTACTCGCTCTGCGCCTTCAGGAACACTTTTTCGGAACTTATCTTTTCCTCAAGCAGCGTCTGCTGGCGTTCAAACTCCGATTTCAGGTAGGGGAGCTGTTCCCTGGCTTCCAGGTAATGCTGCTGCAAGGTCAGGAATTCGGGGTTTTCCAGGGTAACCACCACCTGCCCTTTACGGACCCGGTCCCCTACCAGCAGGGAGGTATTTTTGACATACCCGCCGTAGACGGCGCTTACCACCACCCGGTTTTCGGGGGGCACGTCGAGCATCCCGCTGACGCGGATTACCCTTGGGAACGATCGGGTCACCAGGCCCCCCAGGGCCATACCGTTGGCTTCGAATTGTGCCCGGCTGATTTGCAGAAGTTTTGCCTGCCCGGCGCCATCCGCGGTGTCGGGGACGGTGGCCCCTTCCCTGCACGAAAACGGCAGGGCCGACAGGGCCAGGAGAATCAGGATTTTAGGGCTGTACTTCATCTTCACGCGATTTAATAGGTTAGGTAATTGAGCTGCAAAACAATCTCGTTGTAGGCTTCCAGTTGCCTGAGGTATTCCAGGGTAATGTCGTAGCCGTTTTCCAGGCTCTGGATGTACTGGAAGAAATCGATCTCCCCGTTTTTGAAGCTCCCTTCGGCCGTCCGAAGGATGGCCTCGGAAAGGGACAACCCTTCTTCCTCGTAATACCGGAGCGCTTTTTCCTGTTGCACCTTCTCGGCCTGTAGCTGTTCAAGCCGGGTTTTAAGGAGCTTTTCGTATTCCATCCGCTCCTGGCTGAAGGCCTCCGCGGTGAGGCGGGCCGAGCGGATGCGGGAAGCCTGTCCGTTGAACAACAGCGGGATCCGGAGGCCTACCTGATACCCGATCAGCGGGGTTTCGGTAAGGCCATTGTCACCCTGGAAGTATTCCAGGGTCAAACCGGGCAGCAAGGCCTGTTGTTCCAGGCGGATCTGTGTATCAAGGGCCTGCTCCCGGGCCTGGTAGCCCTGCATCTCGGGAAGGGAGGCCAGCTCGGGGGTGGCCGCCAGCATCCGTTGGGGAGGGGGGGCAGCCAGTGCAAGGGCGCTGTCGGACTGAGCCAGGGCCTCGATTTGCTGCTGCAGCACCC
>CAZUZE010000458.1:0-1650 GCA_964624565.1 uncultured Robiginitalea sp. | reverse complement strand
GTTCAATTACCCCTTCGTGCATATGACCGGCCATGGCAACGTCGTCTTCTCCGATAGCGAAGCTGAAAATCTGCGGAATTACCTCATCGGCGGCGGGTTTTTACACATTGACGATAATTATGGTATGGATCCCTATATCCGGGCAGCCATGAAGAAGGTTTTTCCTGAGCAGGAATTTATCGAGCTGCCGTTCGAGCATGAGATTTACCGGCAGAAGTTCACCTTCCCGAAAGGCCTCCCTAAAATCCATGAGCATGACGGCAATTCGCCGCAGGGCTTTGGCCTCTTTTGGGAAGGCCGGCTGGTTTGCTACTATACTTACGAATGTGACCTGGGCGATGGCTGGGAAGACCAGGATGTGCACAATGATCCTGAGGAGGTGCGGCAACAAGCCCTTCAGATGGGGGCGAATATCATTCAGTATGCATTTGAACAATAGAAGGCAGTCCTCACTCCCAGATCAGACGCCGTTTGGTACGGATATATTTTCGGATGTTGAGCCAGAAAGCCATGAATAAATAAATGATCAGGGGCGAACCCAGAGCGGCGAAAGAAAGATAAATGAAGTAAAGCCGGACTCTGGCCGAGGCTATGCCCATCTTGTTGCCGAGAAAAGTACAAACCCCGAACGCAGAATGCTCCAATAGATCTTTCAGACTTTGCATACCACACTTTTTGTTAAGGACTACATGATCTCATGTAGTCCTTAACAAAAGAAATCGCAAATTGATTACCTGGTAATTAAAAATTTACCGGATCCTCGCGTTGCGCCAGTTCTCCGGAGGGCTTTATGCGCAAGATGTCATTGTATAATTCCTCGGCTTTCCCTTCCCGTATGTATTTCAGTTTCACGCGGTATTGCCCCGCTCCGGGGTAGGCGTAAGTGGTGGTGCTGCCACGCATCTCCAGTTGGCTTCCATCACCGAATTCCAACACATAGCGGCCATCTTTATTGAATGACCGGATCTGGAAATGGACGATGATGTTTCCGGTTTCGACTGGCCGGATTTTCAGATGGGCGTTGCCCTGGGCCAGGGCCAGTTGACTGTTGCTAAGGGTCGCCGGCAGGGCTACCATCGTCTCGATCCGGTCGGAGTGCCGGCTGGAGCGCTTGGTGAAGACCTGTAAGATACCCCAGATCCCAAAGAAGAAGAGGGCCAGTAAAAGCAATGTTTCAAGCTTTCCCGCGCTACTTGCCTGTTCAGTGTTAGTGGTTAAGTGTTTCATAGTGTTTCGACTTATGTGGTTAGAAAAAATCCAGTTGCTGTTGCTGGTGGGCATAGCTTTCCCTGGTCAGTTCCTGGACATTTTCCGGGAATGACAAAAGGCAGGCCATGCCAACATCGTGTGTATAGCGTCTTTGGGATAGCCGGTCGCCAAAAGGCATACCGGTGGCTGAACAACCTGGATCAGGTTGTCGGGTCAGTTTGCAAGCAAATTGTTAGAAGTGGCTGCGGTCGGGTTGGGTGTTCAAGCCCGCCTGGCCAATACTTCAGGGTACCGGCATCGTAATGCCGCCGGTAAAGGTGTCGGAGGCCAGCCCAGGAATAATCCTTGCAGGGGTGGACCTGAAAACAAACCTTTTAGAGCCCTCGAAGCTTGATTCGGCTGTTGGGAATCAGTTGTTGAATACACAAATTTGGAAAATGA
>CAZUZE010000457.1:0-1651 GCA_964624565.1 uncultured Robiginitalea sp. | reverse complement strand
GGCTACAATACAGATGTAAGGGGGTTCGTGGATTCCCTTTCCCCTATGCTCACCCCGTCCGACCGGGCCGCGCTGATCCTGGGCACGGGTGGGGCTTCCAGGGCCATTGCCTATGGGCTGACCAAACTGGGCATCCGCCACAGGTATGTCTCGAGGTCCCCAAAAGAGGGTCAGCTCTCCTACTCGGACCTTAATCCGTCCCTGCTGGCAGACTTCCAGATCCTGATCAACTGCACGCCCTTAGGGACCTTTCCGGCGGTAGACGAAGCGCCCCCCGTTCCGTTTGAGGCCCTGGGGAAGGACCACCTGCTTTACGACCTGATCTACAACCCGGAACGCACCCTGTTTCTTCAAAGGGGTGAAATGGCCGGTTGCCGCATAAAGAATGGCCTGGAGATGCTCCATCTCCAGGCCGCGGAATCCTGGAAAATCTGGAACTCGGGACCCGGGGATTCCCGATGACCCCGGATTCCGCAAAAAAGTATCGGGATACCTTTTGCGGTACGCCCACATGTTAGTATCTTGGAAAGGGAGACCAGAGCAATTCGAAAATTTACAGCAATGCCTGAAGCGGATAAACATGAACTGCAGGATAAACCTGCAGGGGGGGATACACCACAAGATACTTCTAAAAATAATCCGGATACCGAACCGGACCAAAACCATGAGGAAGGCACAGACGAGGGGGCCAGCCCCCCAGTGAAGGGTCCGGAGAAAGCTGCCGCCCCGGGGGCCGGGCCGGCCCCCACCGCTTCCCCTTCCGGGCCTGAAGCGACAGAAGCGCCTCAACAACCCATTGGAACCGACGCGAAGGCGACGCCTTCCAAAAGCACAAAAAAAGAAATAGTGTCCAGGGCTTTGGAGTCTACGGACCCGCCCGAAAAGGAGGCCCGGCCTGTAAGTGAACCAACCGCGGAAGAGTCTACGGCCCCACCCGAAGAGGAGGCCCGGCCTGTGAGTCCCGCCCCTGGCGAATCTATGGACCAGGAGGCAGAACGGCCGGAAAAACCGGCCCCAAATGAAAAAGCGCAGACGGCCGCGGAGTCCGCCAGGCCTGCGAATGAAACTCCGGAAGGGGATGCCGGGACGGAGGACGTGGCAGAAGAAGACGATTCAGACGAGGATATTGACAGTGCCCTTGCAGAAGACGCCGAAGACACACACAATGAGCGGCGGCATGAGATCCCCTTCCCGGATTTCCATTCCCTGACCCTGGAAAATCTCGTGGGCGAATTGCAGCGCCTGCTTCGCACCGAAAAAGTTCAGTCCATCCGCAGGCATGTGGAGGCCATCCGGCGTGAATTCGATCACAAGTTCTCCGATTTTATAAGTGAAAAAAAGGAGGAATTCATTAACCGGGGCGGTCAGGAATCGGATTTCAGCTATAATTCGGTCACCAAAAGGCAGTTTAACGAACTCTATGGGGAATACCGCGAAAAACGCGACCAGTATTATAAAAACCTGGAGAAACAACTCAAGGAAAACCTCGAGGAGCGGCTCGGGATCATCGAAGAGCTCAAAGGCCTGGTCAGTGTCGAGGAAGACATGAATTCCACCTACAAGTCCTTTAAACAACGGCAGGAACGCTGGAAGAAGTCAGGACCCATCCCCCGGGCGAATTACAACGACGTCTGGCGCACCTACCAGCACC
>CAZUZE010000456.1:0-1653 GCA_964624565.1 uncultured Robiginitalea sp. | reverse complement strand
GAAGCAGGGGCCTCCTCCCGGGATCTGAGGCAGGCTGTGGAAATTGAACTGGCCCTGACCGGGGATGCGAAGGAGTAACCAACAGATGGCAGAAAAGGACCTGCGGGTCCGTCCCGCATAAAAAAATAATGTGGCCTGAAGCAGGCGATTGATAGTTTAATTTAGTCACCTGAATTGATTTAACGAGAATATGGATGTATCCTACAACCCCTCGGACAGGTGTTTTACCATCAGGGATGGCCGCCGGGCCGTTCATACGATCCTGATGATCGTGATGTTGCTGAATATCCTCAACGGGGTCATTTTCTATATCGGGACCCCCCCTCCCCCGTTCCAGGTACTGCACTATATCTGGATCCTGCTCCTTGTCGCTTCCTTTGCCATTCTCTTTTTCTTTTTATTCAGAAAATCCACCCAAAGCACCATCCCCCTTCAGGAGATCCGGATGGTCCGGGAAAAGAAGGTTTTGGGCAGGAAACTGATACAAATCAGGCTGCGGAACGGCCGGACACGGGATCTTTCCCAGAAAAAAACGGAAGCAGAACACCTGGCGTTGCGAAAGGTGTTCGAAGATGCCGGGATAGAGATCGCATAACGCCCGGGGAACCATTCTGATTCAATGGGCAGGCCCGGAATTACTCCCGCGGGGTCTGATCACCCGGGTCCCCGAACTTTTGCAGGGGAGGCGAAGAAAGTCCAAACCCCTGCTGCAATAAACAGTGCGCCGGAAACTCCCCCGGGAGGGGCAGCGAATTCACCTACAGGGCGATCCGGAACCCGGCCCCAACCCAGAAACCTGCCGCAAAGGAGGGAACACCCGGACGCGTGTCCAGCCCGTTGCCGGCGCTGCTGGCACCCAGTTCCAGAAAAAGGGCTGATCCTTCATACGTGCTGACAAAAAGTTCAAATCCGAAAAGGCCATATCCGCCCAGGCGAAAATTGTCCTCAGAAAGGTCGTCAGAGGGGAGAACGGCCAAAAGCCCCCCTTCACCATAGGCCCGGATCCGCTCGAGTATTTGGAAGGATTTCGAGGCCACCCCGGTCCTGAGGGTCTGGTAGGAAACAGTCTCGAAGTCCATGCCGCGGGGAATCTCCATCCATTGCCAGGTTCCGGCCATCCGAATAACCGGCCACTTCTCCGGGGTGGGTACATCCAGATGGGCACCTATCCCAAAGTCACCGCTAAGTTCCCTAAGGTGGAACCCGATCCTAAATGGGGAACCCTCCTGGGCAATGCTTTCCTGGAGCCCGAAAGTGAGCAGTGCGATCATCAAAATAACAGGTGTGGTTTTCATAGCTGAATTATTTTTAAAGATTACGATTTCGGATATTGAGGTATTGATTTCACGAACCGGCTGATCAGAAATCCGATCAGAAAGAAGAATGCGATCCCGATCCCCACAGCCACCCCAATGATCTCGGAGGCATTGAGGAGACCGGGTAAAACGCGTATTGTGAGTTCTGCAAGCCCGGCCGCCCAAACCCCCAGGGCGGCGCCGGTCATCCCGCTGATATGCATCCTGAGCCATGCGGCAGGCCTGCGGCGTATGGCCGGGACCATCCCATAGGCCAGGGAACAGAGGGAAATCAAAATAAAGACGTGTAAAAAATTGAACCTCCCGGTGAGGTTGTATAGGAATGCTGCGCTGATAT
>CAZUZE010000455.1:0-1655 GCA_964624565.1 uncultured Robiginitalea sp. | reverse complement strand
CCCGTGGACCTGGATTACATCCACCAGTACCGCTACGACCAGTGGAAGGCCGGGACGGACCTGTTTTCGATAGAGATTCCCGAAGACTACATCGAAGAACATTTTGAGAAAATGTACACCCTTCCCTCATTTAAGAAAGCCATGGAAGAGGTGGCCGCGAAGGGCTTTGACATAACGACACCGACCTGGGAACTGGATTACGGGGCCTCCTTCGCCCATGGGTATTTGCTGGTATCATCCCTGGCCCCATTTGAGGAGAGCCATATCTTCGTGCGCTTTGCCAAGGTCTTCGAACAGGCCTACACGCGCTTTTTGGACCTCCAGAAAGCAGAGGCCCAGGCACGGGAAGCCCAGATAGAGGCGGCCCTGGAGCGGGTCAGGAGCCGCACCATGGCGATGCAGCACTCGGATGAACTGGCCGAGGCTTCCCACCTGCTGGACAAAGAGGTCCGCGGGCTGGGGATCAAAACCTGGGGGTGCGCCTTCAATATTTACAGGGAGGGTGACTCCGTGGAGTGGTTCGGGAATGAAGCAGGCCTGTTGCCCACCTACACCGTTCCGAGGGAAGGGATCTTCAAGGAATATTTTGATCTGGGCCAGAAAGGGGAATCCCTTGTGGTAAAGGAAATAGCCGGGCAGGAGTGTACCGCCCACTATGAATTTATGAGCACCCTTCCGGTAGTGGGCGATGTCCTGAGGCAACTCAAAAGAACCAACGGGTCCTTCCCTTCCTACCAGATTGACCATGTCGCGTATTTTAAATACGGCTACCTTCTCTTCATTACCCGGGAAGAGGTCCCGGAGGCTTATGACATTTTTAAACGCTTCGCCAAAGTATTTGAACAAACCTATACCCGCTTCCTCGACCTGCAGCTGAAAGAGCAGCAGGCCGTAAAACTGGTAGCTGAAAAAAAACGGCTGGAAGATACCCTGAATGATCTTCAGGCCACCCAGAAACAACTGATTCACGCCGAGAAAATGGCTTCCCTTGGCGAACTGACTGCCGGGATTGCCCACGAGATCCAGAACCCGCTGAACTTCGTGAACAATTTCTCCGAGGTCAGCGGGGAGCTTATCGACGAACTCCACGAGGAGCTGGAAAAAGGGGATCTCACGGAAGTCAGGGCACTCGCAGAAGACCTGAAACAAAACCTGCATAAGATCAACCACCATGGAAAACGGGCCGACAGCATCGTAAAGGGGATGCTGCAGCACAGCCGGGGGAGCGACGGCACCAAAGAACCCATCAACCTGAACGCCATGACGGAGGAGTACCTGCGCCTGGCCTACCACGGCCTGCGGGCGAAGGACAAAACTTTCAACGCCTCCATTGAAACCCGTTTTGACGATTCCCTGGGACCCATAGATGCCATGCCGCAGGAAATCGGAAGGGTGCTGCTCAACCTGCTGACCAACGCGTTTCATGCGGTACACGAGCGAAAGAAAAAAGAACGGGAAGCCTATGACCCTGCTATTTGGGTAGGCACCCGGAAAACACCGCAGGGCGCTGAACTCTCGGTGCGGGACAACGGGGACGGGATTCCCGGGGACATCCTGGGTAAAATCTTCCAGCCGTTTTTCACCACCAAGCCCACCGGGGAGGGAACCGGCCTCGGGCTCTCCATGAGTTACGATATCGTGACCAAGGGGCACGG
>CAZUZE010000454.1:0-1666 GCA_964624565.1 uncultured Robiginitalea sp. | reverse complement strand
ATGCACCGGCCGGGTGCCGGGCCCGCCGGCAATGGCCTTAAAGTTCCTTCCGATGAATTCGAGCGCTGGATGAAGCTGGTGCCGAAAGTGAAAAATTATTATCAGGACCGCTTGAGAAGTTTAACGCCGGCCGAGATCAATAGCAACCTGTGGCTCTTTCAGTTGCAGGAGGTCAATAAATTTCCCATCGTCTGCGATACCATTCCCATTGACCAATGGACCTTTGACCCTCACGAGACCCACCTGCTCGGGATCCGCTGCAATCATGAGCGGGGCGCCCTTAAGCGGCAGAATGACGACCTGTTCCTGCTGCTCATCAATGGCCTGGTTTTCAAATTCTGGGGATCGACCGACCCCAACCCGGAACTGGCCCATCGCGGCCGCACCAAGGATGACGAACCTTACCTGGTGGAAGGGCAGCACAAGTACAAATTCGGCTGGCATAAGGTCAGCCCCGACAGCCGCCACGGCGATGTCGTATACCAGGCGCTGCATCCTTATTCCAACGGGGTGATGGTCTTCCGCGACCGCGATAACGACAACGCCCTCACCGAAGACGATATTCGAGCCGGTCTGGACCCCGCGCCTAACACTACGATCAACATCCACTGGTCGGGCAGCGGCGGCTACAATTATTCCGCGGGGTGCCAGGTGATCTCTGGCAGCAGCTACCTTAATCATCGCAATGAACTGGTCGACTGTTCAGGCTTTGCCGCCTCGGGATATGCCGGCCTCGGCAACGGCATGACCAAAGGAGCCTATAACGTCATTTCGGACCTGGTATTCGTCTATTCTCCTCCCGGTACCGACCACCTATGGTTTACCCTTGGGCAAGACAGCACCCTGGATCTCGTTTCACCGGAGTTGAACGCCGGTTTCGCTCACGAACAGGTAGCGATCCTTACGGGGAAAGGGTAGGAAAGGTGGGCTGATGACAGTTCTCGGTTGTCGGTTGTCGGTTGTCGGTTGTCGGGTCCAAGCTCCGGTTGCCAGGAACCGACAACCGACAACTGTCAACCGACCACTTTCCCTTCTATTCCATCAAGGCCTGCACGGCGGCGGCCGGGTTTATCAGCTTGCCCGTTTCGCGGGTACTTTGGGTATCTTTACCGGTAGCATTCAGGATGCGGTAGGCTTCGGCGGTAGTCAGTTCAGGCTTAATGGCCTTCATCAGGCCGATCATGCCGGCCACGTAGGGGGTGGCCATGGAAGTGCCGTTGAAGGTGGCGTATTGGTCGCCGGGGATGGTTGAATAGATATTTACGCCGGGTGCGGCGATGCCCATTTCCAGGTCCGTGACATAGTTGGAGAAGACAGCTCGCTGCAGTTGCTCATCGATAGCGGCGACCCCTATGATGCCGGCGGCATTAACCGGTGCGAAATCCCGGGCATTGGTATTGGAGTTGCCGGCGGCAGCCACCACGATGGCGCCGGCATCGTTGGCGTAGCGTACTGCTTTTTCGTAGGCTTTCTGCCGGCTCTGGTTAGAGCGGCCGCCCAGCGACATGGAGATCACGGCTGCTCCTTTATCGGCCGCTTCCAGCATGCCGTTGATGATCCCACGTTGGGTGCCCGAACCAAAGGAACTGAGCACCTTGATGCTGGTCACCTCGACGAATTCGTTGTTGCGGGAGAAGGAGGCCACCCCTACCCCATTATTGGAGAC
>CAZUZE010000453.1:0-1673 GCA_964624565.1 uncultured Robiginitalea sp. | reverse complement strand
GGGCAACTCCGGAGAAGTGGATCCCCTATATAAAACAGGGGATTGAAGACTGGCAGGAAGCCTTTGAGGCGGCCGGCTTCAAAAATGCCATCATTGCAAAAGACCCCCCCAGCCCGGAGGAGGACCCCGAGTGGTCGCCGGAAGACGTGCGCTATTCGGTGGTGCGCTACCTGGCCTCCCCGATCCCTAATGCCAATGGCCCGCATGTAAGCGACCCGAGGAGCGGCGAAATCCTGGAATCGGACATCAACTGGTACCACAACGTGATGAGCCTGCTCAGGGGGTGGTTCTTTGTACAGACTGCGGCGATCAACCCGGATGCCCGCAAAGTCGCCTTTGAAGATGAGGTGATGGGCAGGCTTATCCGTTTTGTTTCCTCCCACGAGGTGGGCCATACCCTTGGCCTGCCTCACAATATGGGCAGCAGCGTGGCCTATCCGGTGGATTCCCTCAGGTCGGTCAGTTTTACCAGCACGTACGGCACGGCCCCTTCGATCATGGACTACGCCCGCTTCAACTATGTCGCCCAGCCCGGGGATGAAGGGGTGGCCCTGATGCCCAAAATAGGCGTCTACGACAAATACGCCATCCGGTGGGGCTACCGGCCCATCCCGGGTACCTCCGCGGAAGATGAAAAGCCGATCCTCGACTCCTGGATCCTGGAACATGCCGGAGACCCCCTCTACCGCTTTGGCCACCAACAGGTGGGGGATGTTGTGGATCCGAGTTCCCAGACCGAAGACCTGGGGGATGATGCCATCCTGGCCAGCACGTACGGGATCATGAACCTCAAGCGGATCGTCCCGAACCTGATCGGGTGGACAGAAGAAAAAGGAAAAGACTACGACGATCTGGAGGAACTCTACGGACAGGTGGTCGGGCAGTATAACCGTTATATGGGCCACGTGTCCAACAATATTGGCGGGGTGTATGAAAATTTCAAGACCTATGACCAGGAAGGGCCTGTCTACACCCATGTCCCCAGGGAACACCAGGCAAACTGCATGGCATTCCTTCACGAACAACTCTTTGAAACCCCGCAGTGGCTCCTCGATACCGATGTCTTTGGCCGGATTGAATATTCCGGGGCCGTCGAGCGCATCCGGGGCCTCCAGGTACGCACCCTGAACAACATCCTCAGCCTAGGCAAAATGGCCCGCCTGATCGAAAACGAAGCGCTGAACGGGGAGGATGCCTATGGCCTCGCGGAAATGATGGAGGACCTGCGGACCGGACTTTGGTCCGAGTTGCCAAAGGGCGCGAAAATCGATACCTACCGGAGGAACCTGCAGAAAGCGCATGTGGACCGCCTGCATTACCTGCTCACGGCCGAAAACCAGTCCAGGATCCGCAATGGGGGGGCCTACCGCAAATCCACTGCGGTCAATACCAGCCAGTCCGATATTCGCTCGGTTGCCCGGGCCGAACTCGGCCGCATCCAGCGGCAGGCGCGGGCTGCGGCCGGGAGGAGTTCCGATCCCATGACCCGCTATCACCTCCAGGACGTGGCGGACCGCATTGAGCTCATCCTGAACCCACGGTAAGGGAAAGCTCGTTAAAACACCCGGTAAATCCGGTCAACGGCATTCCCGGGGGGCTTTTGCTAAAATCGCTTCCCGGAGTTGCCAACAGGTTCGAGGGGTTTCCCAACAAAAAGGGGGTCCCTTGCAACA
>CAZUZE010000452.1:0-1684 GCA_964624565.1 uncultured Robiginitalea sp. | reverse complement strand
AGGCTCGCGACGACGAGGCGATGTTCGGCATCGTGTACGCGCTGCGCAACCTCGCCATGAACGCGCCCGACATGGAGCGCGACCTGGTGATCGGGCACTTGAAGGAACGCTTCGGCGATATCCCTGGTGCCAACCGCAAGATCAAGGCGCTTCGTGTGTGAGTCGTCGGCATGCACGGTCCCCACGTGTGAGGGCAAGCCCTTCGCGCGGGGACTGTGCCGCCGCCACTACGACGAAGCAGGACCACTCGCACCCTCTATGACGCACGAGAACATGCATCAGCGCATCAGGTACCACCGTGGCCGCGCTAGCACGTTCGATTGTGTTGACTGTGGTCGTCCTGCGAGGCACTGGTCATACAACCACGGCTGCGCGGACGAGGTACTGGACGAAGCACGCGGGCTTGTGCTGTGCCCGCACATTGAGCACTACAGCCCTCGCTGCGTCCCCTGCCACATCGCCTATGACGGCAATGACCGCAGTGGAGAGAACCACGCGCGGGCAAAGCTCACTGAGGAGGACGTCCGCGAGATTCGCCGGATGTACTCAATCGGGGAAAGGTCGCAGCAGTCCATCGCTGACGAGTACGGCGTTGCTCAGCACACTGTCAGCAAGCTCCTGCGTCGAAAGACCTGGGCGCACGTGACTTGACACTGGCGCCCCGCATGCCTTATCCTGTAAGCACATCAGAAAGGAACCACCATCATGGCTCACATCATCAGCAAGGAAGGCATCGTCCGTCGCCCGGTCGAAGAGGCATGGCTGCCTGCCACCGCTCGCTTGAACGACTACGTGTCGCGCGTGGCTGGGCTGCCGCACCTGGCTGTCAAGATCGGACCCAACCTCGCAGTGGAGTCCGGCACTGCGCAGTACGCGCCGAGTCTCGCCGAGATCGAGATCAACTCCGACGTGCTCGCGCCTGGGATGCACCCTGACGCCTGCGAGCCTGGCGACGAGTTGTTCCGCAGCAAGCACCTGCTGCTCATGGGCGGGCTGCTGCACGAGACGGCCCACGCCCGCTACAGCCGCTGGGTCCCTCGCGACCTGGACAAGGACGAGGCGAAGGGCCGCTTCAAGGGCCGCAAGACTCAGGTGCTCGTCGCGCTGGAAGAGTCGCGCATCGAGCAGCGTCTCGTGCGCCGCTACACCAGCGCTCGCGAGTACCTGCCTGCGATCGTCTTCGACCTTCTCAGCCGCGAGTTCAACGGCGGGGACGACCCCTTCTCCGCGTCCATCCTGTTCGCGCTCATCGCTGGGCGTCGCATCGCTGGGACCATCGGCGTCAAGGCCGAGAAGCCCTTCCGCGACCTGATCACCGAGCACCTGACCGACGACCAGATGCTGACGCTGGAAGGGCTCATCACCGAGTACCACGACCTGCGCTTCCGCAAGGGCGAGGACCTGCCGCTGGACGACATGGAGTCCATCGCCAACCGCTGGCTTGAGACTCTGGGCTCCGACCCCGCCGAGGAAGGCGAGGGCGAGGTCATGATCATGGTCATGCACTCGCACGACGAGGGCGAGGGCTCAGAGGGGTCAGGAAGCGGCTCAGGCGGCTCTGAGGGCGATTCTGAGGGCTCCGGCGAGGGTTCGGACGCCGACGAGGGCTCTGAGGGCTCTGAGGGCGATTTCGGGGCTCGTGCTCGCGAGGCTGCCGCCGACGCGAAGCACGACGAGCAGATGG
>CAZUZE010000451.1:0-1710 GCA_964624565.1 uncultured Robiginitalea sp. | reverse complement strand
AGGCTGGGCACCAGCTCGTGTTCGATCCTGCGCCGGTCCTCCACGGAAACTTCCTTTAATTTGATCAGCCCCACGGTATCGTAGGGGACCGAAGGGGTCGCCGCAACCACGGGATTCTTGCGCTGGGCTTTGCGGTAGACCTTGCTCTCGGCCACTTCCTCCTTTTCGGTTTCGGATGCCTTCCCTTTCGGGAGTTCGGTGATGGGCACCACCCTGACCAGGCGCTGGGCCTGTTCGTCCCCTTTGGTCCTGAAGATAAACTGGGTCTCCCCCAATACATCCAGCCCCTGGACATGCAGGATGCCCGAGGCATCGGTTTTCAATTCCCGTATCACCAGGTCGGTGTCTGAAGTAGCCATCATCTGGATTTCGGTATTGGGGAGCAATTTGTTGTCGAGGTCATAGGCCGTGCCGTGGAGTTCCAGGCTGCGCTCCACCGGATAGCGTATTTCGCCGGGCACCGCTGCATCCCTGTAACCGGCCCCCAGGCTCTGCGCCCGCAGGTCTTCCACAAAGCGCATCCTTCGCTCATCCGGCATATCTGTATCAATCCCTGCAGGCCGCAGGTACTGGTCAATGCCTGTTTCCCGGGGGGAGACCCCCCGGGTTACGGAAACGGAAAGGTCTGTTTCTACAGGATTACCCTCCAAATCCGTCACCTTGATCCTGAAACCTGCCTGCTTCGCCTCCCCGCGCCTCTCGTTCAGCGGACTCGCTTCGATATTCAACGTCCTGCGGGCATCGATCCACACCGGGCGTTCCGCCCAGGCCACCTGGTCCATCCCGGTCAGGTAGAATGTCATAAGCCCCTGTGGCAGCGAGGCTTTGGAAATCTCAAGGGCCGCCGTTCCCCCTTCAAATTCCAGTACATGGACAAAGTAGGATCTCCCCTCCTTTTTGCCTTCCAGGACGACGGGTTGACCCTCCAGGGAGGCGGTTGCCTTAACTTCGACCCGGATCTTCTCGGGGGAGAGCGTATTGACCCTGAGGGCATAGCCGTCCTCCTGGATTTCCGGCAGGTTCCTGACATCCCCCGCCTCTGGCTGGTAGCTGTAGGTCTGCCCTGCCTCCGGCTGGAAAATCGCCATGCCAAATCCGCTGGTGTAAGGTTGTACCTCGGCCACCGTTTTACCAGCGCCATCGACAATCCTGCCCCCTACCCCACCTTTTTGTACACCTGTTGCAGGGGCAGCCAGGACGAGCCGGTTGGGGATTCCCGCCAGCAGGCGGCCCCCTTCCGGAAAGAACTCCGGGCTGGCGGCAGGGCGGGCCTCCACCTCCGTATTGACGGGATCCGCTGGAGTCCCGACCTGTATCGTTTTGCGGAAAAACTGCTCCTCCCCGTAATTCTGCATCCAGCGGGTATAGGCCAAAAGCTCATAGGAGCCTTCCTTTAGTTTATCCGGCAGGTTCACCACGCCGGCCCCGGTGCCTTCTGAAACCGGATGGTACTGGGTACTGACCAGGGCGTTTTCCGAATCGCGCAGCTCGAGCCGGAGCACCCCGCTGGGGCTGAACCGCCGGCCGGTGGGCCCGTTAAACACATAGGCCTTAAAAAAAATCGCTTCCCCTGCCGCTGCCCGGTCCCGGTCGGTATGCAGGTATACCTTCTCTTCCCAGAGGGCGAGGGAATCCCGGATGGCCATGTCCTGCACCGCCGGCCAGATGGAGGGACGGCTGTTAAATTCAGGGGAATACATATCCCCCTGG
>CAZUZE010000450.1:0-1712 GCA_964624565.1 uncultured Robiginitalea sp. | reverse complement strand
TGGCGGGTCCGTGCTGATCGACAGGAAAGACCGCAGGCAGTCGCTGCAGGCCATCCGGTCGCTGGGGGGATACATCGAAAGCACCGGCCGCAGCGCCGTGATCTTCCCTGAGGGGACCCGAAGCCGCACCGGGGAGCCCAAACCGTTCCGGACAGTCGGGCTGGAAGCCCTGGTCAGGGCGGCCCCCTCAGCGCTGATCCTCCCGGTAACCATCAACAACTCCTGGAAGATGCTCCGGTTCGGGAAATTCCCCCTGGGGTTGGGCAACTGCATCACCTTTACCATACACCAGGCAGTGCCCCCGGAGCCCACCCGAATTGCGGAAACCCTGGCCGGGGTGGAGCACACCATCACCTCCCACATCCGCTGGAACCCATGAACGACGCCCATCTTATCGAAAAGACCATTGCCTATGTGAAGGGGGCACTCGAAAAGGCAGAAGGAGGCCATGACTGGTTCCATATCGAGCGCGTTTTCCGAAACACCCTCCGGATCTCCAGGGAAGAGTCCGTGGATGTGCTGGTGGTTAGCCTCGCCGCCTTGTTACACGACATTGCAGATGCCAAATTCCATGGCGGGGACGAGGAACTGGGCCCCCGGAAAGCCGATGAGTTTATGCGTTCGCTGAAGGTGCCCAAAGCGACCCGCAAGCACGTGGTCGCCATAATCCGCAACCTGTCGTTCAGGAATAGCCTCGGGGCCCCTAAAGGGGGCTTCCATTCCAGGGAACTCGAGGTGGTGCAGGATGCCGACCGCCTCGACGCCATGGGGGCTGTGGGGATTGCAAGGGCCTTCAGCTATGGGGGACACGCAGGCAGGAAGCTTTACGACCCGGAGATCAGCCCTAACCCGGCCATGGACAAAGCGGCCTATAAAAAATCCCAAAGCCCCACCATCAACCATTTTTACGAGAAACTCCTGCTGTTGAAAGACCGGATGCATACGCCAACCGGGAAAAAACTGGCGGAACGGCGGCACCAGTTTATGCTCGATTTCCTGGAGGAGTTTTACAGGGAATGGAACGGGGAGCCCTGAACTTCCTTCCCACCGCCCCGGCATTAGGTTGGAGCGCCATACTTTTTGTATCTTCCTTGCGCCAATTCAAAAATCCTCCAGATGCAAAGAAGATCTTTCCTGAAGAACGCTGCAGCCGGTACGGCCGCCTTTACCATTGTCCCAAGCTATGTGCTGGGGAAGGGGCATGTGCCCCCCAGCGACACCCTTTATGTGGCCGCCTTCGGGGTGGGCGGAAGGGGCGCCGGCGTAATGGACGGGCTGGATAAGACGGGAAAAGTAAAATATGTGGCCCTTTGCGACGTAGACGCGCGCCGGGCAGCAGGGACTTTCAAAAAATACTCCAAAGTGCCCCGGTATACCGATTTCAGGAAGGTCTTTGAGGAGCGCCTCAAAGACATCGATGCCATAATGGTGGCCACCCCTGACCATACCCACGCCGCCATCGCGCTCCCCTTCATGCGGGAGAAAAAGCACGCCTACGTCGAAAAGCCCCTTACCCACAATATCCGGGAGGCCCGCCTGATGACCCGGGTCGCGAGCGAAATGGGGATCGTGACCCAGATGGGGAACCAGGGGGCTTCCAGCGATGACAGCCGCAAGGCAAAAGAATGGGTGGAAGCCGGGGTTATCGGCACGGTGAAGCGCGTCGATTGCTGGACCAACCGGCCGGTTTGGCCCCAGGGAATCCCCCTCCC
>CAZUZE010000449.1:0-1716 GCA_964624565.1 uncultured Robiginitalea sp. | reverse complement strand
GGTTCGGGTGTGGTCCGCGGAGGCCTCGGGTACGAAGGGCAGGATGTGGTGGATGCCTTTGGGCCCAACTATGTCTTCAACCCAGATGTAACCTTCGGAAACCCGGAAAATCCGTCCCAGACACTTTCCAATGAGTTGAACCTTACCGACCGGGATTTTAAATTGCCACAGGTCTGGAGGACCAATATCGGGGTAGACCACGAACTGCCCTGGGGCATCACAGGTACCCTTGATTTCATCTATTCCAGGGACATTTCGACTCCTATCGTATATAACCCGGTACTGCGAGAGCCGGATGGCTTCCTGTCAGGGCCTGACCAGCGGCCCTACTGGGATGGAGGCTATTCCAATGACGAGGATTTCCGAAACGTCTTCTACCTGACAAATGCAGATAAAAAGGCGGATTACATCTCGCTTACTGCCCAGCTGCAGAAGGAGTGGGACAACGGGTTCTACACCATGATTGCCTATACGCTTTCAAGGTCGCGGGATCTGGCTGCTTCCGGGGGGTCACAGGCAGGGTCTTTATGGACTGCCGATGTTCAGGAAAACCGGAATGACCCGGAACTGAGCTTTGCCAGTTTCGATCAGCCCAGCCGCTTTATTGCCAATGTGAGCTATAAGACCAAAAACAGTACGATCTCCCTCTTCTGGGAAGGGGGCGAAAACGGCCGTTTCAGCTATACGTATTCAGGTAATTTCGGAGATAATTCCAACCGCCTGATCTATATCCCGAATGATGCGTCGGAATTGAACTTTGAGGAATTTACCCTGGATGGGAACCTGATTACCGCCCAGCAGCAAATAGACCTTTTCAACAATTACATCGACCGGGATGAGTACCTGGATGCGAACCGGGGCAGCGTGGCCCAGAGGAACGGGGCCAAAAACCCATGGCTGAACCGGTATGACCTGAGGATTACCCAGGACATACAACTGTCCAAGAACGAGAAGCACAAGATCCAGCTTTCGATGGACTTCCTGAACATCGGGAACATGCTCAATTCGGACTGGGGGGTACCTCAGTTTGCCTTCCAGCGGACACCGCTTACCTACAGGGGGCGGAATGATGCCGGTGAACCGGTATATCGTTTGAATACGATCCCTGGAACCACGGAATTCCCAACCTCCACCTTCAGGCCTTCGACGAGCATAGCGGACACCTGGAGGCTTCAGGTAGGGGTGCGGTACCTTTTCAACTAAGAGTATCCTCTCATTGTTTCAAAAGCCCCGGCCTTCTGGCCGGGGTTTTTTTATCAAAAAAGAATACCTTTAAACCCAAATCCTCAACTATGGAAATTCTGCAGACCGTACATTCCTACCTGGCCTATGTAACCCTCGCCATCCTGTTTATCGCCGTGGCGAACGCTGTTTTGGGCCTTATGGGGGGAAAGATCTTCACAATGGAAAAAGACCTCAGGATCAGCCTTTTTGCGCTTATCCTCACCCACATCCAGGTACTGGTGGGCCTTGTGCTCTATTTCGTGTCAACCAGCGGGTTCAAGGCCATTCAGCTCGTGGGTATGGGAACAGTGACGTCCAATCCGGCAGCCCGACTCCTCGCGCTGGAGCACCCCCTGATCAACATCATCGCTGTCGTGCTGATCACCATTGGCTGGTCGCGCCATAAGAAGTTTATGGAGGGGGACAGGAAGTTCCGCAGTATCGCCATCTTTTATGGCCTCGGCCTGCTGCTCATCCTCAGTCGGATCCCCT
>CAZUZE010000448.1:0-1722 GCA_964624565.1 uncultured Robiginitalea sp. | reverse complement strand
CGTTCCCAATCCTTCGCTCACCCGGGTATCCTCCTGCGTCTATCAGATCCCGCAACACGGCCAACTGCCGCTCGCTGTGAGGGGCGAACTTCACCTCGGCATACCGGGTTTGCGCTTTATCGCCTATCCGCAACAGGGCTCCCATGGCCATTTTCTGGTCCTTTCGGAAAAGGTCCTGAACGGCTTCCCGGGCCGCAGCATCGATGCGTTCCAGATACGCTCCCCTCAGGGTCTCATAGGAGTCTTCAAGGTCTTTCCAGGCCGGGGCTTTTCTCAGGGGCGCCCACGAAGCAAGTCGCTTTGCATCCCTGAGTTCCCAACCCGCTTCGAAGCCCGCCCCGACGAGGAAGAGGGCTCTGCTGTGCTCACCCAGATACACAGCCACCTGGGCAGCTATTTTGTAATCCCGGCAAAAAACAAAGTCAAAGGACGCAAAAACGGCCTCATAGGTTTGCAGGGCCTCAGGGAACCGTTCATTGGCAAGGTACGTCTCGGCCCGGTTGATAAGGGCGTGGTATCCCATGTAATCTACGGGGTCTTTATCCGCTTGTCCCGACAAGGGTCCTCCTGTCAGCAGGCCGAACAGCCCTGCAAGCATGAAGGTATAAAATTGGGGATAGGGCATAGTACGACGCGGCCAGTTGCGCAATGGAGGGGAATCTTCCCAACATCTGCCGGGGTTCCGAACCTGGTTCTGCTAAAAAAAGGGAGGCCTTTAAGGCCCCCCTGCTATAAACTCATTTATCAAACCTGTACATCCGGCCCCTGACCAGGCAACTGCTCAATGGCAAAGGCCTGGAACGGGGTGCGAACCTTTCCCGATAGTGTTTCCATGCCCGGGCCGGGCTCCGGGTCTGAAGTGCCGGCAGCTAATCGAATTTGAAGTCCGCATCGTATTCCCCTTCACCCACGGGTTCTTTGCCAGTGCGAAGGAACCCGAGTTTCAGGTCGATGGCGTACCTGAAGTAAATGGGTTTTTCATTCCTGAGCAGGTCTATGATGTTCGGGTACATGGACAGGGGGTACATTAGGTACACCAGCTTGTTCCGTTTGTCGTAATGATTCTCCGGAATGCTCTTCCCATCCGGGTAGAAATTCACCTGCAACACAAATTCTTCCCCGTCGTAACAACGGAGCAGGGCGCGAGGGTAAATGTGTTTCTTGTCACTCCCACCGGATTGGAAATGGATCCAGTAGTGATCAAGTTCGCGGTCTATAACCTTCATAGTATTTGGTTTTTTCATTTAGATGGCACATAAGTTATAAATTATTTCCGGACATCAGGTATTCGGGATCGTTATTCTGTTAAAATAGGCCTGTAATAGGGTTAAGGCCCCAAAGCAAGGCCGATCAATCCTTAGGGGGCGAAGCCGGCAGGGGCATCGCAGGACCGCACCCACAGGCAGTATGCCTGCCCGACCCCAGGGTTTTCCACGGAACGGACCCAGGGAACCCCAACTCCTATGTCCGGGGAATAGTCTTGACACCCCAGGGGGGCAGGGACCCGCTGGTTCACACATGGCCCCGTGTCCATCCCTGGATTATTTGGGACGCCTCAATTGTTATGCGAGCCGTCGCAAAAGGGAGTGTCACCAGTTTTGCCGCAATTGCAGAGCGAAAAACGGTTTCGCTTCGGGATTTCATTGCCCTCGCTGTCCAGCAGGACAATGTCCTGTGCATTGAGGACCGTCACTTTTCCGGTTTTTGAAATTTGGATGGTAG
>CAZUZE010000447.1:0-1731 GCA_964624565.1 uncultured Robiginitalea sp. | reverse complement strand
TGCGGATCGATTTGATTTCAGGATACTCCATGAGGCGAAAAATTGGATTCTTCGGCTTTTGAACCTTTGTAAACACAGGGGTTCAAAACGTGCTTAGGAAAATTACTAAATATTTTCCTGGAAAACGACAATCCCACCCTTTTCTCGACGATTGAAAGTACTGCCAGAAAGAGCTTTGGGAACACATCCTGCAGAGAACTGGGGAGCGTAGGTTACCGTACCTCACGTATCTCGATTTCCTCAGGCAGAAAAGGGAGTTCGAGGAGTTCAAACCAGTCCTGCTCAAAATTGGTGAGGACCACGCCTCCCTCGGCCGTGCCATTTCCCCTCACAAATGAAATCGCGAAGATGCCGGAAGGCAAGTCCACGGCATAATTCCCGAAAAGGACCCGGTCCCCGGTTGCCTGTTCGATCCGCTCCTGTAAGACGGGAAGAAAGGGTTCGGCCCCCTCGACAAGGGCAGACTGGTCAAAATCGTAAACCGCAGGCTGGGCAAAGAACAGGCTGGGCTGCTGGTAGATATAGCGCACGAGCAACTGGTTCCCGGAAAACCGGGAGTCAAACAGGCCCGGGCCCTGGGCCGGCAGTCCGGGGGCAGTCCCCGAGCGGACAAAGGTCCCTGAAGCGGCATTGAAAACCAGGTAGGAGGTATCTTTGTTGAAAATCCAGACTTCATCGCCCCGGAAGGTGGCGGCCTGGAAGTCCTCGTTCAAAATGATCGTCTCCCTGACTTCCCCCAGGCGGAGGTCCACGAGGTCCAGCAAGGGGGTTCCCGATCCGGAATCCAGGTAGTAGCGCCCGAGCAAACTCCCCTCAAGGGAGAGATTTTCGATTCCTGATGGCGGGATGGACGGAAATGCAAGGTCCCTGCACTGGGAGAAGGTCCGGTCAAAAATCCGGATCGCGAATTCGAGGTTTGCGCCGTCACCCTGACGCGTGTAGGGCATTACCACATACTCCGCATTGCCGAGGACGCTGCGGATCACCCTGGGGTTTCCGCCTTCGCTGCTGAACCCGCAAATGTCATTTGACGAAAAGCTGATCCCGGACTCCAGGTCCTTGTAGTAGGCCCGGGAGCGCTGTTCCTGCCAGAAATAATAGCCCACAGAGGATTCGTCCACGTCCCTGCGCCCGAACTGCAAAAAGTCGAGCCCGAGTTCGTCATTGAGGTTTGTTATGATCGGCGCCGTGCCGTCGTTGGCCACATCCATCTGGATTTCCTCCACCCCCGCACTGAGGAAGGCGGTGAGTCGCACCACGGGGACTGGGGATTCCACCTCCGCCCGGTCATCGGTATCGGAACAGCCCGTTAAAAAAGCAACAAGCAAAAGAAAAAGGAATGCTTTCGGGGGATTTTTAGAGTGTAAGGCCATGGCTTCAAAGATACCAAATAATGCCGGTGAAGTTCCATCCCATCTGGTTTGATAGATCGCGAATTTTTACCCTATTTTTTTTGATTTGAATTCAATTTCCTACTTTCCGACCCGTAATGTCCCAAAACAAGTTGAACCTGCAGAAGTTACCACGTATACAGCAACACGCCAAACCGGGGGCCTTCAGGGTTTTTTACCCCAGGCTCCTGACAGCTTTCCTGCTTTGCCTTCCAGGTGCCCTTTCTGCCCAGCACGACACCCTTTGGGTAAAGAACGGCAACGTCCTCTTTGGAGAGGTAAAGGGCCTGAATTCAGGGGTTCTTAAAATGGAAACCCCTTACAGCGACAGCGATTTCAG
>CAZUZE010000446.1:0-1733 GCA_964624565.1 uncultured Robiginitalea sp. | reverse complement strand
GGGTGGGATAATAGGGATAATCCCGGTTGTCGAAGGAAAGGTTCGCCCCGATACTGGAAACGAAATTATCCTTGATGCCGTTCTGCCTGAAAAACTCCTTTGTAAAGTCATTTAACTCATCATCCCCCTGGTCAAACCTGTAGTTGGTCTTGGTGCCCAGGTACAAAAGCCCCAGGTAGAACTCCCCGAAAATCCTCCGGCTGTATTCAATGGTCAGGAAATTCCGGATTTCGGAGTACACCAGGCGCAGGTCGTTCCCCTGCTCGTCATAGATAAAATCGTTGTTGATACGGGTGGTACCCAAACCGACCGTTGCCCGGTTCCGGTCCTCGTTCCAGAAGAACCGGCCAATCGGGGTGAAAATATAACTGTTGTTTGTGGTGTAGGTAGCATAAAGGGAGACCAGGGAAGGGGGCGAGACCTCGTCTTTCGGGTCCAGGCGGAAAAAGTAGAGGCCCAATGCGCCGAAACCCGTATCCATGGCCGGGTCGTTGCTGACAAGGGGAATGACAAGGAAGGTTTTCGAGGCTTCATCAAAAGTAGTATCCCTGACCTTTTCCTCAGATTGCTGCCCCTTCAGGATAAGCCCTGAAAAGAGCGTAAAAAGCGCGCAAACGTATTTACAGCCCTTCATCTGTTCCCGATTTAGCCCTCCCGAAGCGCACCTTAAAGATAGGCAATTCCGGGGGCATTCTCCCCATGTGAACCCCGAAAAAAAGAGCCAGCTGCACCTTCTTTGAGGCCCATGGGGGCATGCGCTGAAGGAAACCGGGATTTGCCCGTCGGCCATGGGATTCCCCGGCTTACCCGGCCCCCTGGGGCGTTCCCCTTACAAGGTGTTCAGGGTGTTTTCTCAAGGCGTTGGAAGGGGCCTGTCCGGGCCATTTTGATTTAAATCCGCACAAAGTCTACCTTTAAATCCTAACTTCTTGCCTATGGCCTCCGGCTTTTTTGCGGTTTTGGACGACATCGCCATGCTTATGGACGATGTGGCTTCCATGAGCAAAATCGCCACGAAGAAAACGGCAGGGATCCTCGGGGATGACCTGGCCGTCAATGCGGAAAAAGCGACGGGGTTTGTCGCCAGCCGGGAGCTTCCCGTCCTGTGGGCCATCATCAAGGGCTCCTTCCTCAATAAACTGATCATCCTGCCCATCGCGTTCCTCTTGAGCGCATTCCTGCCCACAGCGATTACGGTCATCCTGATACTCGGGGGTGTTTACCTGGCGTATGAAGGGGCGGAAAAGGTGCTGGAATTTATCTTCGGGCACAAAAAGGAAGGGTCGCAGCAGGCAGGCAGGGCCGAAGTGAAAAGCGGCGACCCTGAGCTGGAAAAAAAGAAGGTCCGCCAGGCCGTCCTTACGGATTTTATCCTCTCAGTGGAGATCGTGATCATCGCCCTGAGCACGGTGGTGGGGGAACCCATCCTTACCCAGGTCCTGGTGGTGTCCGCCATCGCCATCCTGGCTACCATCGGGGTCTACGGCATCGTGGCCCTGATCGTGCGCATGGATGACTTTGGGTGCAGGCTCATCAACTGGCAGGAAGGAAATGATGGGCTGTCGGACCGGATCGGGCGGCTGCTGGTAAATGCGCTGCCCTGGGTTATTAAGATCCTGTCGGTGGTCGGAACGCTCGCCCTGCTGCTGGTCTCCGGGGGCATCTTTAACCACAATGTGGCGTTTTTGCACCGCCTCCTCCCGGCCCTGCCCTCCCTTCTGAAGGACTTCATG
>CAZUZE010000445.1:0-1755 GCA_964624565.1 uncultured Robiginitalea sp. | reverse complement strand
GAGCTGCGCCTGAAACACCAGGGATACTTCTACCTGAACCGGTAGCCTCCCCCCGAGGCAAGTTCCGCTTAATTTTTATACCTTCGGGCAAACCGCCCCGGGGACCGGTCTGGCATAGACGGGCGATGGCCGTGCTGCAATCAAGCCTTGAGGGTTTCCAATGCACAACGATGAAAAGAAGAACCTTTCTGGTCCGCGGGGGCCTTGGGAGCCTGGCCCTGACCCTTCCCCTGAATTCACTCCTGGCACAGGAGCAGGGCTTTTCGGAAGCCGAACTTACCGGGAAAGCCGATATTGAACTCTTTGGCGAAGGAATCAACCTCCGGGCAGCGGCGCATGAGGCTTTTGTCGAGATGAAAAAGGCGGCCTACCAGGACGGGATCGACATCAAGGTGGTGAGCAGTTACCGGGATTACGAACGGCAGCGGGCCATCTTCGAGCGCAAATACGTCACCTATACCGAAGAAGGTATGGAGCCTTTGGAAGCCATTGACGAAATCGTGAAATACTCCACGATCCCCGGGACCAGCCGGCATCATTGGGGCACGGATGCGGACCTGGTGGACGGTTCCAAACGGGCCGAAGGCGACCTGCTGGTAGCCGATAAATTCGAAGCCGGGGGTCCCTTTGAAGACTTTAAAAAATGGATGGATGCGCACTCCGAAGACTACGGCTTCTACCTCGTCTACACGGACACTCCCAAAAGGCGGGGGTTCAAATACGAGCCCTGGCACTACAGCTATGCCCCCCTTTCCATCCCAATGCTGACCGCATTCCGGAAGATGAACATCCTAAGGATCCTGGAAAAGGACGATTTCCTCGGGAGCGAACACCTCACCACGGGGTTCATTAGAAATTACATCACGGACAACATCCTGGACATCAACCCGGCCCTGCTCTAGCAGGTGAATCCCTTCCGGATTTGCGGAATCCCGGGGTTCCCTGCAAAGATTTTAAAGGCCCTTACGGCCCCAGTACGGGCATGGCCCAGGAACCCCTGGGCGGACCACTTAAATCAAAGTGTCCTTCTACGCGTTTTGGCGACAAAGCCACATCCGCAGGGATACACGCCAAAAAGAAGGTCCGGCGGTACAATTCCAGACTGCAAGAAATGCCCCGGAAAGGGGGCAGCCCAAACCCGGACTGCCCAATAATCCCCTGGACGGGATGACGGCACCCCAAAAATATGGTCCACCGGCCCAAAGCCGGACTGCGCAAAAATCCCCTGGACCGGATGACGGCACCCCAATAATAAGGTCCGGCGGCCCACTTCCTCAACTGCAAGAAAAACCCCGGAAAGGGGGCAGCCCCCAAAAAATTACCTCCAGACTTGCAAACGCGAACGGCAAATTCCGGGCCGCTGTCGGGAATTTTTCCACTTAGGTCGAATCCTTTGGGAGGCGAGGTACTCCCTATTCCTTTTTTTGTATCTTGGAAGTCCCCTGTAATCTTACCGCTTGCGTTTTTAACCCTTATAGCTTGGATTTAATCCATTAAAGACACTATATGGGAACACTAGCACATTTCAGGAATTTGTACGTCCACGCATTTGACGATTGTAAACCGGTTTATATGGTATACCTGCTCAAAGGGTATTCCCTGTTTTGCGCAATGATGCTGTCTATGGCACTGTATGCCTTTTTCTACCGGATGTTTACGGGGTTTGATTTCTGACCCGAGGTCCACTGCCCCCGTGATTGAAACAGGACGGGTACCCCCGGCGGCACTAAAACTCCCTGGCACATGTCGGGGTTT
>CAZUZE010000444.1:0-1757 GCA_964624565.1 uncultured Robiginitalea sp. | reverse complement strand
CCCAGTTGGTGTTCTTCTCGCCCCTGAATGGCGTTGCAGCCGCATCGGGCCAGGTGTTGTAATGGGGTCCGTTGTCGGTGCTGTAAAAGACGATGGTATTGTCGGCAATTCCCAGCTCGTCGAGCAGGTCGAGGAACTGGCCGATGTGCATGTCGTGCTCCACCATCCCGTCGGCATATTCATCTTGCCCGCTGATACCCCTAAGTTCCTCCTTGACATGGGTGCGGAAATGCATGCGGGTACCGCTCCACCAGACGAACCAGGGATTTCCTGCCGCTTCCTGCCGTTTGATAAAATCGATCGCCGCGGCCACCGTTTCATCATCAACGGTTTCCATCCGCTTTTTGGTCAGCGGGCCCGTATCCTCGATTTTGCCGTCCGCCGTGGAATGAATGACCCCCCGTGGCCCGAATTTTTGCCGGAATGTCGATCCGTCCGCAAGGACCATATCCCCGGGATAATCTTCATTCTCGGGCTCCTCTTCCGCATTCAGGTGGTAGAGGTTGCCCAGGAATTCATCAAATCCGTGGTTGGTCGGAAGGTGTTCGTCCCGGTCCCCCAGGTGGTTCTTTCCAAATTGCCCGGTGGCGTATCCCTGGTCTTTGAGGATCACCGCAATGGTGGGGTCCAGGGTATTCATCCCCTCTTTGGCGCCCGGAAGCCCTACCTTGGAGAGACCGGTCCGGAAGACGCTCTGACCCATGATAAAGGAGGATCTTCCCGCCGTACAGGACTGCTCCCCGTAATAGTCCGTAAAGATGATCCCCTCATTGGCAATCCTGTCGATGTTGGGGGTATGGTAGCCCATCATTCCCCTGGTATAGGCACTGATGTTGGATTGGCCGATATCATCTCCCCAGACCACCAGGATGTTTGGTTTCTCCTGAGCAACAAGAATGGCGCAGGCTGCAGCGAAAATGTTGATTAAAAAGATGCGTTTCATGCTTCAAATAATTATGTGTATAAATGGTTGTATTCCGTTTACTGACCAGCCGAACCGATGGGAAACTCGGCCATGATCTTTCCTACCAGGGCATTGATGGTCTCTTCGGCCCGGTTGGCATCCCCGGAGATATCCTTGGTGCCCTGTCCGTACCACAGCAACTCCTTGGAGTCGGGTTCCACAATGGCAATGGTCAGTTTTCCGATGTAATATTTGTTCACATCGGTGGTGGTATAGGCCGGGCCACCCATGTAGTAGCCTCCCCGGTAACCCCAGTAAGGACCTCCCATGTATTCGGTGCGGGAAGTGTAGGATTGCTCGATGTTTACATCGGTGGCGAACAGGAGCAGCACATCCGGATCATCCGCTGCGGCTTTCATGCCCCTGGCTTCGGCGTCCCTGGTAATGGCAGCCTTGATCCGTTCCCGGTTGATCTGATTCAGGCGGAAATTCTGTGACTGCTGCGCCTCCTCCGGCGCGAAATGTACTACCTGAAAGGAGGAGAAACCGGAGAAATCAGCTCCGGCCCTGGTATCGGTAACCACCTTGATGGTGGAACATCCTGTACCCAGCACCACAAGGGCCAGGGCAAGGAATAATAATTGAACTTTTTTCATGGTCTACAATGATGTTGAACTTGGTTGATTGGATTTATTTTCTTTTCTGATGAAGCCGCGCCTGATGCGGTTTGCCAATATGATTCATTCCTTTTGTATACATTTCACTCGAAGGGATAGATCACTTTCCAGTCCCTTTTCATATCCGCGATGGTCCACCCCCGGTCCAGGGCTTCGTCCCATCCCCTGTCCAGGCG
>CAZUZE010000443.1:0-1759 GCA_964624565.1 uncultured Robiginitalea sp. | reverse complement strand
ACGGAGATCGCGTTGATCATTTTGTCTTTTGCATACCCCGGGTGGACGCTTTTTCCCAGGACGGTGATTTTGGCCCGGGCGGCGTTGAAGTTTTCGTATTCCAGTTCCCCGATCTGGCTGCCATCCACCGTATACGCCCATTGGGCACGGAACATTTTGACATCAAAGTGATGGGCCCCGCGGCCGATCTCCTCGTCAGGGGTGAACCCGATACGGATTTCGCCATGGGGAATCTCCGGGTGGTTGATCAGGTACTCCATAGCGCTGATGATTTCCGCGATCCCGGCCTTGTCATCCGCACCGAGCAGGGTGGTGCCGTCGGTCACGATCAGGGTTTGGCCCTGATATTGGAGGAGTTCCGGAAAGTACTGGGGCGAGAGGACGATGTCCAATTTCTCGTTCAGCACGATGTCCTTCCCGTCGTACCGCTCGATTACCCGGGGGGATACCCCCTCGCCCGTAAAGTCGGGGCTGGTGTCAAAATGGGAGATGAACCCGATGGTCGGGACCGGTTTTTCGGTATTTGCCGGCAGGGTGGCCATCAGGTAGGCGCGCTCGTCCAGGGTGACCTCTGTGAGCCCGAGTGCTTCCAGTTCATCCCTGAGGAGGTGCGCCAGCACCCATTGACGCTCTGTGCTCGGACAGGTGTCGGAATTCGGGTCACTTTCGGTATGGATCTGTACATAGCGCAGAAAACGCTCTTTCAGGGTACTCATCAGGTCTTTTTCTTCAAAAATAAGTTTCTATATGCGAATAATACATCTCTTTTGTAATTTGGCGCCATGAAGCGGAGAAACCTTTTGCCGGCCTTGCTCTTCCTGGCCTTTTTACAGGGCTTTTCACAGGACTGCCCCCTGGGGCTCGGGGGGACGGATCCCGGGAAGATCGCCAAAGTGTTTGAGTTTGATACGGCCCAGGAACAGCGGATGCGCCAATGGGTGGATTCCCTGGAATTGAAGAACGGGCCGCTCCAGCTGAAGCTGGACGAGCTGCTCGCCACCCATCCGCAGCAAACCCCTGACCAACTCACCGCCATGGGCCAGAAGTACGAGGCCATAAAGGAGGAAATGGTCCGGAACTCAAGGCTGTACGACCGCTTGCTCCTGGGTATTTTCCGACCCGCACAGTACCGCAAATACGAGGAACTGTGCAAAGAGTTGGATTTGTATCCCCTGGAGCCTACTTCACCCGCCTTCCTGAAGGCAAAAAAAGAGGATTAAAACCCGACGGTAAGGGAATAGGAGACCTTTGGGGAAGTTCGTACTTTTGGCGAAACTTCTTCCCGGATGTACAAACAGCTTATTCGCCCCCTCCTCTTCCAATTTGATCCTGAAAAGGTCCACCACTGGTCGTTCAAAGCCATCGGGGCCCTGTACCGAATGGGTTTCGGCCCTTTGGTTCAGGCGCGTTTCCTGAGAAGGGACAAGCGCCTGGAACGCGAGGTTTTCGGGTTGACATTCCCAAATCCCGTAGGGCTCGGGGCGGGGTTTGACAAGGACGCCCGCCTGTTCCGCGAGCTCGCCGGATTTGGTTTTGGCTTTATCGAGATCGGCACGCTGACCCCCAGGCCCCAGGACGGCAACCCGAAAAAGAGGTTGTTCCGGCTGAAGGACGACCAGGCAATCATCAACCGGATGGGCTTCAACAACCAGGGGGTGGATGCCGCCGCCGCACGGCTCAAAGAACCGCATCGTGTGCTGGTGGGGGGCAATATCGGCAAGAACAAGAATACCCCCAACGAGAAGGCGGTTGCCGATTA
>CAZUZE010000442.1:0-1766 GCA_964624565.1 uncultured Robiginitalea sp. | reverse complement strand
TAGTTATTTATCTTTGAGCGAATCCAAAACCCGTTTGAATGACCGTAAAAGCGATTACAGAGATCCTGGGGAGGCAGGCCCCCCTGCAGCTGGCGGAGGATTTTGACAATGTCGGATTGTTGGTAGGGGATCCCGAAATGCAGGTGTCGGGCATCCTGGTTACCCTCGATACCCTGGAAGAGGTCGTTGAGGAAGCGATCCGGCGCAACTGCAACCTGATCGTCAGCTTCCACCCGATCCTCTTTCGGGGGCTTAAAAAGATCACCGGGGGCACCTATGTGGAACGCGTGGTGGCCAGGGCCATCGAACACAAAATTGCCATCTACAGCATGCATACGGCACTGGACAACGTCCCCGGGGGGGTCAGCGGGAAAATGTGCGAGGTCCTTGGCCTGGAAAACCCCCGTGTGCTGCTCCCCGCCCGGGGGGCGGTCAAAAAACTGCTGACCTATGTCCCGGTAGCAGCCCGGGATGCCCTGCTGGAAAAACTATTCGAGGCGGGTGCGGGACATCTCGGAAACTACAGCCAGTGCAGTTTCACCAGTGAGGGGACCGGGGGGTTCCTGCCCGAAGCGGGTGCCAACCCCACCCTTGGCACACGCGGAAAACGCCACCTGGAACCCGAAACCCAGGTGCACATCACCTTTGAGGCCCATCGGGAAAAGGAGGTGCTGCGGGCCCTCTTTGCCAGCCATCCCTATGAAGAAGTCGCCTATGAGGTGACCACCCTTGACAATTTGTATGAGGGCATTGGCATGGGGATGGTAGGAGACCTTCCCGAACCTGTCTCTGCCTGGTCCTTCCTGAAGGACCTGAAAGCGCGCTTTGGATGCGGCTGCATCCGCCATTCCGACCTCTTGAAAACGCCCATCCGCAAAGTGGCCGTACTCGGGGGGAGCGGGGCCTTTGCCATCGATGCGGCCCTAGCCGCTGGTGCCGATATTTTTATCACCGGGGACGTGAAGTACCACGAGTTCTTCAAGGCAGAGGGGAAAATGGTCATCGCCGATATCGGACACTATGAAACTGAGCAGTTTACAAAAAACCTCCTGGCCGAATATCTTAGCGAAAAAATTCCTAATTTTGCAGTCTCTTTATCGGAGACCAAAACCAATCCGATCAACTATTTCTAATTTATGGCGACAAAGACAGAAGTAACGGTAGAAGATAAACTGCGTGCCCTGTACGATCTACAGCTCATCGATTCCCGTATTGATGAAATTCGCAATGTGCGGGGGGAACTTCCCCTGGAGGTCGAAGACCTGGAAGACGAGGTTCAGGGACTGAAAACCCGAATCGACAAGCTTAAAACAGACCTGGAGACGATCAACTATGAAATCTCTGCGAAGAAAAACCTGATCGAGGACTCCAAGGCCCTGATCAAAAAATACAGCGAACAGCAGAAGAATGTCCGCAACAGCCGGGAATTCAACTCCCTGGCCAAGGAAGTGGAATTCCAGGAACTGGAGATACAGCTGGCCGAGAAACACATCAAGGAGTTCAAGGTCCAGATCGAACAGAAGAAGGAGCTCGTCGCCGGCACCAAGGAACAACTCACGGAACGGGAAACCCACCTGAAGCACAAAAAGGCGGAGCTAGATGCGATCCTGGCCGAAACGGACAAGGAAGAAAAAGCCCTGATGGAGAAATCCGCGGAGTACGAAAAAATTATCGAGGACCGGCTTTTGAATGCCTACAAGCGGATCCGCCACCGCGTGAAGAAAGGCCTGGCCGTGGTCCCGGTAGAACGGGGCGCCTCAGGAGGT
>CAZUZE010000441.1:0-1770 GCA_964624565.1 uncultured Robiginitalea sp. | reverse complement strand
AAGTCCCTTCCTTAATATAGAACGGGTTACTGAAGAAAATCCCTGAAACCGGTGATTTTAAATTCTCGGGGGCCGGGCAAGAGTGCAGGGGAAAATCGGGAGCCAATGAAGCGCCAGGGGAACCTTCCGGGAGGTAAGCCAAAGTAGGGAAGCCTACTGCGTGCGGGGATCGGCTATTCCGGACCCGCTGATCGAATCTCAAATTCAGCATGTGATCACACGACGACAAAAACTCTTAAAGATCCTGAAAATAACCCTGGGCGCTTTGGGCGCCCTGGCTTTGCTGATCGCACTGCTTTTCGGGCACGGGGATATTCCCCTGGAGGAGTTAAAGGCCCGGTACGCCCCCCCTCCTTCTTCCTTTTTGCCCATGGGCGGGATGGAGGTGCATTTCCGGGATGAAGGAGCGGATCCGGAAGGAACCCCCATTGTCCTGTTGCACGGCACAGGATCGAGCCTCCATACCTTTGAAGCCTGGGCTTCTGAATTGAAAAAAAGCAACCGGATAATCCGGATGGACCTGCCGGGATACGGGCTCACCGGCCCCTTCCCGGACCGGGATTATTCCATTGAGAACTACCTGGTTTTCTTAAAGGCTTTTCTGGATGCCCTGGGGGTTGAAAAGTGCATCCTCGGAGGCAACTCCCTTGGCGGGCGGATCGCCTGGAATTTTACGGCCCGGCATCCCGGGATGGTAGACCGCTTGATCCTGATCGATGCCTCCGGGTACCCCACGGACCCGAAAAGCGTCCCCCTTGCCTTCAGGTTGGCCCGGACGCCCCTGGTCCAAAACGCCTTCACCTTTATAACCCCCCGTTTCGTGGTCAGGTCAAGTGTTGAAAACGTGTTTGCCGACAGGATGAAAGTGACCCCGGCCCTGGTGGACCGATACTTTGAACTAAGCCTCAGGGAAGGCAACCGGCAGGCTTTCCTCGATCGGTTCAGGGCGGTGGAAGATCCCTCAGCCATTGAGGCGCTCAAATCGATCCAGCAAAAAACCCTCATCCTGTGGGGGGCGCAGGACGAGCTCATACCGCCTGAAAATGCGCACAGGTTCGGGCGGGACCTGGCCAATGACACCCTGGTGATCCTGCAGGGGGCAGGGCATGTCCCCATGGAAGAAATACCGGCCAGAAGCCTTGAACCGGTTCGCTCGTTTATAAAAATCCGATAAGGCAGGTACGGCGTTCGGGCACCAGAGCCCCTTCTGGTTTCGGGCACGGGCCCTTTGTGCAGAGCCGCTATACCAACCTACTCCGAATCCAGCCACTCAACGGCCCCAATCCCGTAGGACCTGATCATTTTTGCGAATTTATTGGCACTGATATCGAGTTTGACCACCATGGTCGATGGCATAATCCGGATTTCCCCTGCGTCGTACCTCGGGGCGTCCGGCAAAAATACCGTACTGTGGCGTTCGCCTTCCTCCACCAGAAAACCCAGGAGCCAGCTCTCCCCGTCCGCTACCCGGACAGGGGTCAGCTTGTGTTCCGACTCCTCCCCCAGGGTATCTGCGGTAATGGATTTGATCAGGGAATACCCAGGGATGTAAATCAAAACCCGGTCTTCCAGCTTTCCCAACTGCCTTTTGACCTTTGCCGACCTGAAGAGGAGGCCGGCCCCAAAACATATCAGCAACAACAGGACAAGGGTTATCAGTTTGCTGCCGTCAAAGCCCAACACGGACTCAGAAATCCATCCGGAAACAGGTTTCGACAGGACCTGGACTATGGAAAACGCCTTTTCAAAAATGAGGAAGAGCACCACCAC
>CAZUZE010000440.1:0-1770 GCA_964624565.1 uncultured Robiginitalea sp. | reverse complement strand
AAAATGGCCTCCCTGGGGGAACTCACCGCCGGGATTGCCCACGAGATCCAGAACCCGCTGAATTTTGTAAATAATTTCTCTGAGGTAAGCGCGGAACTAATTGATGAGATGATCGAAGAGATCAAAAAGGGGGATCTGAAGGAAGTGGAGGCGATCGGTGCAGACCTTAAAGAAAACCTCTCGAAGATAAACCACCACGGCAGGCGTGCGGACAGTATCGTCAAAGGGATGCTGCAGCATAGCCGTAGCAGTGATGGCAAAAAAGAAGTGACCGACATCAACAACCTCACCGACGAATACACCCGACTGGCTTATCACGGCCTGAGGGCCAAAGACAAATCGTTCAACGTCAACATCGAAACAGATTACGACCCGGATGTTGGTAAAATATCCGTGGTTCCGCAGGAATTGGGCCGCGTAATTCTTAACTTACTGACCAATGCGTTCCACGCCGTGGACCAGAAGAAAAAAGAGGGCAATTCGAGTTTTGAGCCCACTGTTGGCATCCGGACACGCAAGACGAAGCGCGGGGTTGAAATCCAGGTTACCGATAACGGCAACGGGATTCCGGAAAAGATCCGCGAGAAGATCTTCCAGCCCTTTTTTACCACCAAGCCCACCGGCCAGGGGACGGGCCTGGGGCTTTCAATGAGTTATGACATCATAACCAAGGGGCATGGGGGCGACCTTAAGGTCCGCTCCAAAGAAGGAAAAGGAACTACGATAACTGTGAGCCTTCCGGAAGGGGAAGAATAAATTAATAAGGGAGGAAAAACTAAAATTGCATAATAGATGAAAATACTGGTAGTAGATGACGAACGGGATGTGGAAATCCTCTTTCGGCAGCGATTCCGAAAGGAAATCCGAAACGGCGACCTGGACTTCCAGTTTGCCTTTTCCGGGGAAGAAGCGGTACAGGCCATGGAGCGGATGGAACAGAAAGCCGTGCTCATCCTGTCGGACATCAATATGCCGGGGATGAGCGGCCTGGAGCTGCTCGAGAAGATCCGAAGGGAGTATGACAAACCCCCGCCCGTGGTAATGATGATAACCGCTTACGGGGACCAGCACAACCGCTCCACAGCCGAGCGCCTCGGGGCGGACGATTTCCTTACCAAGCCCCTGGATTTCTCACTTTTAAAGGAAAAATTAATCTCACTGAGCTGATGGCCAAGATCCTTGTGGTGGATGATGAGACCGACCTGGAGGTCCTCATCAAACAAAAATTCCGGAAACAAATCCGGCAGAACGAGTATGAGTTCCTCTTTGCGATCAATGGGAAGGACGCCATTGAAAAACTCAGGGCCGAACCCAATGTGGACCTGGTCCTGAGCGATATCAACATGCCCGAAATGGATGGGCTTACGCTCCTTTCGGAACTTCACGAATTGAATCCGTTGCTGAAATCGGTTATTGTCTCCGCCTACGGGGACATGGACAACATCCGCACAGCCATGAACCGGGGCGCTTTTGACTTCATCACCAAGCCCATCAATTTTGAGGACCTGACCATCACCATGGAGAAGACCCTCAAACACGTACGGCAGCTCAAAGAAACCCTCCAGGCCATCAAGGAGAACAACATCCTGAAAATGTACGTGGACGAAAACGTACTGAATTTTATGGGGGGCCAGGAGTACGAATCCAGGATTACAGCCAATGAAAATATCACGGCAACGGTGATGTTTATCGATGTGTGCGGGTTTACCGCCATCACAGAGCGCACACCCCCGGACCTGGTAGTGCAGATGCTGAACACCTATTTTGACA
>CAZUZE010000439.1:0-1771 GCA_964624565.1 uncultured Robiginitalea sp. | reverse complement strand
GATGGAGATAATTGCACTGATGACAACGCATGCCCCGAGGAAGATCGTCGGATTGAGGATCTGCAGCCCGTAGTAGATCATGGCAGGAATAATGCCGCTGATCAGCCAGGTCCCAGCCAGGGCCCCCACCATGAGCAGGATCAGCAGGGCCCCGGTGGTGGATTTGACATTTTCGGCCACTTCGGCCAGCATCTGCTTGAAGGTGACCTTGTTGAAAAACCCCACAACGGCTGCAACGGCACCGCCCATCAAAAGGATAAACTGGTTTGAGCCGCTTATGGCATCGTCCCCGAAGACGTAGACGTTGTAAGCCAGCATCCCGATCAGGGCAAAGACGGGGATAAGCGCCTCGAAGATTGAAAGTTCTTTGTTATCTACTATGTGCTCGTCTTGCCGGTACTTGTTCCCGCTGGATTTGGACATGGATTGCGTTTAGTTGGAAGGTAATATTACGATAATGCTGGTAATCGTGCAACCAGCCGTCGGCTCCCAACCAGGACTTAAACCTCATGAAGCGGCCGGATCCCAAGGGTTTGCAGGCAGCCCTTCATTTTTTCGAAGGTCCGTTCGATATCGTTGTCCAGGCCGATGGAAAAACGGATAAGGCCTTCGCCAAGGCCCATTTCCTTCTGCTCCTCGGCTGGAATCTCAGAGGAAGTCGAGGCCCCGGGGGCACTGAACAGCGTCTTATAGAACCCAAGGCTAACGGCCAGGTATCCCAGGCTTTCCCGCTGCATGAGCTCCATCAGCGCATTGGCCCGGTCGAGCGTCTGCACATCCAGGGTGAGGATTCCCCCATAGCCGAAGGCAGGCACGTGGATTTTTTTCATCAGCTCATGTCCGGGGTGGGAGGGCAGTCCGGGATAGACCACGCGCATGCCCAGGGCTTCGAACCCCCTGGCCAGGTAGGCGGCATTTTCGCTGTGTTTTTGCATCCTCAGGTGCAGGGTGCGCATATTTTTAAGGACCGAAGCGGCCCTAAGGCTGTCCATCGTGCTTCCAAGCAGCATCCCGGCCCCGTCGTTGACGTCCTTCAGGGAAAGGCAGAATTCCTTGGAGGCACAAACCGCCCCGGCCACGGTATCACTGGTGCCATTGATGAATTTGGTGAGGCTGTGAATCACGATATCAGCCCCCAGGCGTGCGGGTGCGATCGAAAGGGGGGTGAAGGTATTGTCCACCACCAGGGGGATGTTCTTCGATTTTGCCAGCCTGGAAAGGGCCGGGATATCCGCCACTTCCAGCAGGGGATTGCTCACGGACTCGCAATAGATCATTCGGGTGTTTTCCTTCAGGGCCGAGGCCACAGCCTCAGGGGAGGTGATGTCCACAAAGCTCACCTCGATATCAAACCGCCTGAGGAAGTTCTTCATAAAGGCATATGTGCCCCCATAGATGGTCCTGCTGCTCACAATATGGTCCCCGCTGCTGCAGAGCTGAAGGATGACCGCTGTGATGGCCCCCATGCCACTGGCGGTCACGTTTGCGCTTTCGGTTCCTTCAAGGGCCGCCAGGGCTTCCCCCAGGTAGAGGTTGGAAGGGGAGGAGTGCCTGCTGTAGAGGTAACACCCTTCCGTATTTCCCTCAAAGGTGTCAAACATGGTCTTGGCATTGAGGAAGGTGTAAGTGGAGGAATCCGAAATGGAAGGGTTTACCCCGCCGTATTCTCCGAAATACTGGAGGTCCTGAATTGAATTGGGCGCGTTGTAGTCCATGGGTAGTTATATTTACCGTAAAACTATTAAAAACCGATAAAAATATCAATGTATAA
>CAZUZE010000438.1:0-1776 GCA_964624565.1 uncultured Robiginitalea sp. | reverse complement strand
ACGGGCGCGTCATCCCCGCATTTATGGGGCAGGCCCTGAGGGGCGAGGACCTGACGGTGTTTGGCGACGGGAAACAAACGCGTTCGTTCTGCTATGTCGATGACCAGGTGGAGGGGATCTACAGATTATTGCTATCCGACTACAGCCTGCCGGTCAACATCGGCAACCCCGTGGAAATCTCAATCCTGGAGTTCGCTGATGAAATCATCAAATTGACAGGGACAACCCAGAAGGTCACCTTTAAGCCCTTGCCGAAGGACGACCCCCTCCAAAGACAACCCGATATTACAAAAGCCAGGGAAATCCTGGGGTGGGAACCTTTGGTCGGAAGGGAGGAAGGGATGCGCATCACTTTTGAATACTTCAAGTCCCTTTCCAGGGAAGAATTAGAGAAGCGGGAGCACAGGGATTTCAGCAAACGGAACACCTTCTGAGAAATAATCTGCGGGAACCCTGAGGATAATGCGCCCCAAGGCCTATTTTTGTCCAAAACCCATCTTATCATGAAGATTTTGGTACTCGGATCCGGAGGCCGCGAACATGCCCTGGCCTGGAAATTGCATCAAAGCGACCTCGTTGACCGGGTGTACGTGGCCCCGGGCAATGCCGGCACGGCCAGGTTTGCGGAAAACATCGAACTTTCGGTGTCGGATTTTGAGACTATTGGGAAAACGGTCTGCGCCAAGGGGGTCGACCTGGTTTTGGTTGGCCCGGAAGTCCCTTTGGTGATGGGCATCCGCGACTACTTTGAAAACACCCCCGGGTTATCGGGAATCGCCCTGATCGGGCCTTCAAAGGCCGGAGCCATGCTGGAAGGAAGCAAGGAATTCGCGAAGGAATTTATGGAGCGGCACGGCATACCGACGGCCGGTTACCGGAGCTTCGGGGAGGGGGACCTCGAGGAGGCGTATCGGTTCCTCGAAGAATTGAACCCCCCCTTTGTCCTGAAGGCCGACGGGCTGGCAGCTGGAAAAGGGGTGCTGATCCTCGATGAGATCGGGAAGGCAAAATCGGAATTGCGGGAGATGCTGGTCGGCGCAAAATTCGGTGCGGCCAGCAGGCGGGTGGTCATTGAAGAGTTCCTGACCGGGATTGAATTGAGCTGTTTCGTGCTCACAGATGGCAGGGACTATAAGATCCTGCCGACGGCAAAGGATTACAAGCGCATCGGCGAGGGGGATACAGGTCTGAATACAGGAGGTATGGGAGCTGTATCCCCGGCGCTCTTTGCGGATGCCTCCTTTATGGAAAAGGTAGAGTCCCGGATAATAAAGCCAACGGTAGAAGGGCTCCGAAGGGAAGGAATCCCCTATACCGGGTTTATTTTTATCGGGCTGATCAAAGTTGGGGACGACCCTTTTGTGATTGAATATAACGTGCGGATGGGGGATCCCGAAACCGAAGCCGTCATCCCAAGGATCCAAACGGACCTCGCCGCTCTTTTAGCTGCAACTGCGGATGGCTCACTCAGTTCAGTGGATCTGGAGGTTTCCCCTGAAGTCGCAGCAACTGTGGTCATGGTTTCCGGGGGATATCCCGAAGGCTATGGGAAAGGCTATCCTGTCAGCGGGCTGGATTCCGTAAAAGGCGCTACGGTGTTCCACGCGGGCACGGCCCTGAACGACCGCGGAGAGGTTGTAACCAGCGGGGGGCGCGTACTGGCGGTCACTGCCCTGGGGGAAGACACGAGGGAAGCACTCCGCCTGGCCTACGAAGGCGTGTCGGGGATTCAGTTCAGGGATGCCTACTACAGGTCGGACATCGGTTTTGACCTTT
>CAZUZE010000437.1:0-1783 GCA_964624565.1 uncultured Robiginitalea sp. | reverse complement strand
GGCTTTGCGTGCATAATGTCTAACAAAAATACAAAAAAGATAAACACAAAATAGGCCACCGGGTCCTTCCCAAGGAGGGTTTTATCTGACAAAGCCCAATTTTAGTACCTTTACGGCTATATCCTTTTTTAATGGGGCAAACCTCTAAGAATATCGCAATTGTCGGCTCTGGCCTGGTAGGGGCATTGCTGGCGATTTACCTCAGGAAAGCCGGTCACAGGGTAACTGTTTTTGACCGCCGGCCCGATATCCGGACCATTGAATTTTCGGGCCGGTCCATCAACCTGGCCATGAGCAACCGGGGCTGGCACGCCCTGGACCGGGCCGGGATCGGGGACGAGATACGAAAGATGGGCATTCCCCTGGGACAGCGCGCCATGCATGTAAATGGGAAGCCGGTCTACTACCAGAAATACGGACGGGACGGGGAGGCCATCTGGTCCATATCCCGGGGGGTGCTCAACCGGAAAATGATCGACCTGGCCGAGGAGGCCGGTGCCGCGTTCCGCTTCAACGAAAAGGTGTGGGACGTGGAGCTGCCCACGGCCACCCTCTATACAGGTGAAACGGAAAAAGGGGTTTGGCAGGCCTATGCCTTTGACCACGTCTTTGGATGTGATGGCGCCTTCTCAAGGGTTCGCCACAAGATGCAGCGCAGGAGCCGGTTTGATTATTCCCAGGATTTCATAGATGTGGGGTACAAGGAACTGACCATCCCCCCAAACCCGGACGGGAGCCATAAGCTGGACAAGCACTCCTTCCATATCTGGCCCAGGGGCAGCTTTATGTTCATCGCCATGCCGAACCTGGACGGGAGCTTTACGTGCACGCTCTTCCTGCCTTTCGAAGGCCCTGTATCCTTTGAACACCTGAAATCGAAGGAGGACATTCGGGCATTTTTTTCAGGGAATTTTCCGGATATCACCCCCTTTATCGACAATTTGTGCGGGGATTTCCTCAAAAACCCCACCAGTGCCCTGGTGACCATAAAATGCTATCCGTGGACTTACTGGGACAAGGTGGCCCTGGTTGGGGATGCGGCCCACGCAGTGGTCCCTTTTTTCGGACAGGGGATGAATGCCGGGTTTGAGGACATTACCCACCTGGCAACCCTTATGGAACGGTTCGGGGACGACTGGGAATCCATATTCAGCACCTACCAGGAAGAGCGGAAGCCCAATGCGGATGCCATAGCAGAACTCAGTTACCGCAATTTTTTGGAAATGAGCACCCGAACGGCGGATCCCGGGTTCCTGCTGCAGAAAAAAATTGAACGGCATTTTTCGGAACAGTTTCCCGGGAAATGGATCCCTGCATACTCTTTGGTCACGTTTTCAGAGCAACCCTACCGGGAAGCACTCGCCATCGGGGACCGGCAGGAAGCCATCATGAAGGAAGTCATGAAAATGCCCGGGATTCAGGAGCGCTGGGACAGCCCGGAAGTAAGCGAACGCATCCTGGAACTGCTCGCCGAATCCCAGGCATAAAAAATCCCGGCTAGGGGCCGGGATTTCAAAAGGGGTGGGAGGAAGGCTATTTCACCTTGTCAAAAATTTCCTCCATTTTCTTCTGTTCTTCCTCTGCCAGGGCAGGGTCAACGAGGATACGCCCGCTGTGCTCATCCGAGATGATCTTTTTGCGCGAGGCGATTTCAACCTGCACCTGTGGAGGAATGGTAAAAAAGGAACCTCCTGAGGCGCCCCGTTCTACCGGGACCACGGCCAAACCGTTCTTCACGCGGTGGCGGATCCGCTTGTAGGCATTCAAAAGCCGGTCCTCGATA
>CAZUZE010000436.1:0-1787 GCA_964624565.1 uncultured Robiginitalea sp. | reverse complement strand
GCATACTGGCCGTACCGGCATATTTTACATCTGTGTCCACCGTAAAGGCATCGAGCTTGGACCCGTCAAAAGGCAGGTATTCAAGCCCTCCGCTAAAGCCATCGATAAACACTTCGGGGTTTACAGGAAACGTGGCAAAGGCCACCTGGTCGGAAACTTCCCGTTCACAAGCGGTGAGCAGGGCGAGAACCCATACAGCCAGCAGTGCATTTTTTGGATATAGAAACATTCCGTTTTTCATCTTCACTCCTTTTTTTATTTACCGATATTGATGTGGATGTAGGTCCGGATCTCCCACTCGGTCCCATCGGGGAATCCCACCGGGCTGATGATCGGCCTGCTGGCAAATTCCCGGGCTACGTTAGGGGAATACCTGGGAGAAAATTCATCGAGCGTCCTCCAGGTACCCCTGATGCCAATTTGGGTGTTGGGCAGGACGAACCAGTCGGGGATCCCCAGGGTGGTGGATACATCCAGCATCAACTGCACCGGGAAGGTCAGGTTAAAATCGCGGTGGTAATCAAAGGGCCCCCAATCGTTTAACTTAAAGGTATGCTGTACTTTCAGCTTTTTGTAGATCATGCGGATATCCGCCCCGATGCGGTCGATTACCCTGGGGCTGTCCCCGTTGGCCTGTGCGTTCCCGAAATAGACGTTGGCCACCAGCCCAAAATCGGAATTTAGCTTTGAGACGATGCGCGCATGGGTCTCCCACAGGTCCTGGGCAGGCACGGATTTCGGGAAGGGAAAAAGGCTCCGGTCATCCTGGAACCCGATGGCCGCATCCATGGTGGTGGGCAAATGCCGGAACACAAACCCCGCACTGACGGCGAACTTCGCATCCTCGGCCCGGTCGTTGTCCCACTCGTACATCCAGGTTCCGGGGGTAGGGTCCCAGGTAAAGAGGATCTCCCCGGCCACCGTTTCCCTGTTGGCACGGACCACAAAAGGGTCGTCGAGGATATTCCTGAGCCTTCCAGGCCCCTGTACATCATTGGGCATCGGGCCTACAATGGGCTTTTGCCAGAGAAAATTCGGCGCTATCTGTAAGTTCCCGAAAGCATAGGTAAACCCGGAGAGGAAATTGGTCTGGTTGCCGCTTCCGCTATCCTTGAGTTTCCATCCGGTAAAGGTTTGTGTCTGGTCAAAGCCCCCGCCGGCGACCAGCCCCTGTACCGCCCCCTGGGCATACCAGTTGAATTTTCCATGGGAGTAGGTAATTTTTGCTTTACCGCCCCAGTTGTCCTCCGAGTTGACCTCATCGGTATAAATGATGTACTTGGAAGCCGCGTCCGGGTTGGCCGGATCGTAGGCGGGGTTGTCCTCGGTAAACTGGAATTCCCTGCCGTTGAGGGGTTGCCCCCCCCAGATGCCGCCTATCTGGATCCCAAGGTCCCCGAATTCACGCTCTATGGCGATGGTGGCGCGGCGGGTCCTCGGCATGGGTACGGCCAAAGACGAAACAATGGTCCCAAAATCATCGATATCCTCGTGGAAGATCCCCGTGACTTCGAATTTGCCGATGTTCCTGCTGTACTTTAAGAGCACGGCAGGGTTGGCACCCCACCAGAGCTGGGGTCCGAAGGCCGCTTTCAGCCCTTCGATCGCGCGCTTTCCATCGATTTCAAATCCGGCGATCTCGCCATTGTATATGTCCAGGTTCGGGCCGTAATTGGCTTCCGGGTACAGGCCGAAGAAATCCCCTTCGTACCCCCAGTGGTAGTGCCCGGTACGATAAAAACCCCGAATGTCGAAATCCTTGGCATTCCATTCAAAGGAGGCGTTGT
>CAZUZE010000435.1:0-1794 GCA_964624565.1 uncultured Robiginitalea sp. | reverse complement strand
TACCTTCAGGGCTCAGCTATTACCATAATAAAGAAAGGACACGCAATCCGCGCGCCTTTGAGTAAATAATCTGTTGAGAACATAGTATCCCATTTAAATAATCCCATGACTTTGAAACCATTAAACATCCTGCCTGTATCTTTCTCCCTTATCCTTGTCCTGCTCACAGGCAGTTCCTGCAGGGACCAGGAAAAATCGGATTCCACTTCAAAGAGCCAGGCCACCGTCTACTACGGGGGGGATATCCTGACCATGGAAGGAGACACCCCTCAGTACGCGGAAGCCCTCGTGGTACGCGATGGAAAAATTGAATATGCCGGCGCCTCGGCGGAAGCCATGACTGTTGCCGGGCCGGGCCACAATATGGTCGACCTTGAGGGAAAAACCCTATTGCCAGGGTTTATTGACGGGCATGCCCATTTCGGGAACTTCGGGCTCCAGGCCATTGGGGCCCAGCTGCTGGCTCCCCCCGATGCCACCTGCAAGGACATCCCTACGCTTATCCAGATCCTCAAGGATTGGAACACCCCGGAAAACCGGGCGCTTACGGGCTGGATTTTCGGAACCGGCTTCGACGACTCCGTCCTGGAGGAAAAGCGCTTCCCAACCCGGCATGACCTGGACCAGGTCAGCACGGAATTCCCCATCATGATCAACCACATCTCAGGCCATTTTTCAGTGGTAAACACCAAAGGGCTGGAAGTACTTGGTGTTACTGCGGACACCCCGGACCCTGAGGGAGGGATCATCCGGCGGGAAGCCGACGGCAAAACGCCCAATGGGGTACTGGAAGAACTCGCGGCCATACCGTATATGCTGCAGGCCCTGTTGCCCAAAGACCAGGAAAGTGCCGATCGCTTCTTCGATGCCGGACAAGACATGGCCCTCTCCTTTGGCTATACCACTGCCCAGGAGGGCCGCGCCATGCAGAACCACGAATTGCTGGCAGCTGCTGCAGAGGAAGGCAGGCTGAAGCTGGATGTGGTAAGCTATATCGATTACATGTTCGTCGACCAGTATATGGGGTCCAAATGGGACAGCCGGGACTATACGGACCACTACCGGATCGGCGGGATGAAGGTGACCCTTGACGGGTCTCCCCAGGGACGGACCGCCTGGCGGACCCAGCCCTACCTCCTGCCCCCGGACGGTCAGGGACCGGACTATGCAGGATATCCGGCCATAGCTGAGGATTCTGTGGTTCAGGCCATTTTTGAGAAAGGCTTTAAAAACAACTGGCAGATCCTGGTACACGGCAACGGGGATGCTGCCATGGACCAGATGATCCGCACCCTGAGGCCGAACGTGGAGAAATACGGCAAGGGCGACCGCCGCAATACGCTTATCCACGGGCAGTACATACGCGAAGACCAGATCGACGCATTTAAGGAGCTCGACGTCATCCTCTCCCTCTTCCCCCTCCACACTTTTTACTGGGGGGACTGGCACAAGGAGATCATCGGGGATTCCCTGGGAAACAGGATCAGCCCGGTAAAAACAGCCCTGAAGAAAGGGCTGAAAGTCACCATCCATACCGATGCCCCGGTAGCCCTTCCCAACCTGATGCGGGTGGTCTGGACCGCGGTAAACCGGACCTCCCGATCGGGTGCCATCATCGGGGAGGAAGAACGACTGACTCCTTACGAGGCCCTGCAGGCCATTACGACCTGGTCTGCCTACCAGCACTTTGAAGAGGGCCGGAAGGGCAGCCTTTCTGCGGGCAAACTGGCTGACCTGGTTATCCTGGACAAAAACCCGCTGAAAGTGGCCCCTGATGCCATTAAGGATATTGAA
>CAZUZE010000434.1:0-1794 GCA_964624565.1 uncultured Robiginitalea sp. | reverse complement strand
ACAGAGCGCACACCCCCGGACCTGGTAGTGCAGATGCTGAACACCTATTTTGACACCATGGTTCAGGAAATCATCTCCCAGGAAGGGTATGTCGATAAATTCATGGGGGATGCCGTTATGGCCGTCTTCCGGGGGGAATACCACCTGGACCGGGCTATCGATGCGGCCCTGGCCATCCGGCAAAAAATCGGGGAGTTACCCGAATTCCAGGGTATTGCCCAGTACAAACCCAGAGTCTCCATCGGGATCAAAAGCGGGGAAATGGTCTCCGGGAACATCGGTTCCTCCAGCCTCAGGCGCCTGGACTATACCGTTATCGGGGATGCCGTAAACGTGGCGGCCCGCCTGCAGGGTGCCGCCGGGGAAAACCAGATCGTGATTTCACAGGACTGTTATTCCCATGTAAAGGAATCTTTCAAATGCAGAAAAATCGGGGATGTTTCCCTGAAGAACAAAGCGGAATCCCTGACCATTTACGAAGTGCTTGAATAAGCCGCCGGGACTATTTGCCCGGGTATGGACCAAAAAACCGGAAGCAGGTTTTCACGCCATGGTCAGGGAAGCCCGGGTTCCCATTCAGGCCGCTGCCTGCGGGTAATACTTTTTCCTGAGCCAAAAGGAGACGCGCACCAGCAAAATAAGGGCGGGGACTTCCACCAGCGGCCCGATAACCCCTGCAAAAGCCTGACCCGAATTCAAACCAAAGACAGCGATGGCCACGGCTATGGCCAGTTCAAAATTATTGCCGGCAGCCGTAAAGGCCACTGCGGCGGTCTTGTCGTATTCACCCCCCATGGCTTTTGTAAAGAAAAAGCCGAGGATAAACATCACCGTGAAGTAAATCAGCAAGGGTATGGCGATAGTCACCACATCCATGGGGATCTGCACGATAAGCTCCCCCTTGAGCGAAAACATGACCACAATGGTAAAGAGCAGTGCGATCAGGGTGAGCGGGGAGATGGCAGGGATAAAGGTGTTCGCATACCATTCCTCCCCTTTTGCCCTTACCAGGATGACCCGCGAGAGGATCCCCAGCAAAAACGGGATGCCCAGGTAGATGGCCACGCTCTCGGCAATGGTCCGGATCGAGATGTCCACAATCGCCCCTTCGAAGCCAAAGTAGGGCGGCAGGACCGTGATAAAGACCCAGGCGTAAAAACTGTAGGCAAAAACCTGGAAGATGCTGTTGAGGGCCACCAGACCCGCCCCGTACTCCGCACTGCCCTCGGCGAGGTCGTTCCAGACCAGCACCATGGCAATGCAACGGGCCAGGCCGATAAGGATCAGGCCTGCCATATACTCCGGGTAGTCCCGCAAAAAGGTGATGGCCAGCACGAACATGAGGATGGGGCCGATGACCCAGTTTAGGATCAGTGAAATCGACAGGATCCGCACATCCTTAAAAACCGCGGGCAGGAGGGCGTAATTCACCTTGGCCAGTGGCGGGTACATCATTACAATCAGGCCAATGGCAATAGGGAGGTTCGTCGAGCCCGAACTAAAGGAGTTGATGAATGACGGCAGGGAGGGGACGAAATACCCAAGCCCGACCCCCAGGGCCATCGCCAAAAAAATCCATAGGGTGAGGTTCCGGTCCAGAAAGCGCAGCTTCTTCATCCTGTTGGCAGTTTAAATGATTTGTGAGAAGACGTATTTCAATTCCGTTGCGATCTCAAGGCTCCTCTCGCGGTATTTTTCCGCCTGTTGGGGGGTGTTGTCAAAGACCTTGGGGTCTTCGTAGGTAACCGGGATGCGCCTTTCGGCCCCAGGGACAAAAGGGCATGCCTCGTTGGC
>CAZUZE010000433.1:0-1796 GCA_964624565.1 uncultured Robiginitalea sp. | reverse complement strand
CCCACAATGGATATTAGGGCCCCAAACCGCGTCCTGTCCGTGACCTTGTACCAGACCGAGAGATTGTGGTAAATCCCGAGAAAAAAGCTGGCCAGCAGGATAACAGGCACAATGGCCATGGCCTCCCAGTATGCCTCATCGCGGACAAAAAGCACTTTGAGCACATCGGCAAAAACGACGACCCCCAGCAGGATAACACTGCCCAGGACCACGAAGTAATTCGTGATTTGGGCATAGGCCTTTTTGGGGTTCTCGGAACCTGCATGGCTGAAAAAAAAGGGCTCGATCCCCAGGCGGAAGGCGGTTGCGAACAACGTCATAAACATGGCCAGGCGATAACAGGCGGCGTATTTCCCCATCTCCGACTTGGCGATATCTGCCGGAAGGAGCTCCGTTAAAAGGTACTTGTCAAATACCTCATTGATGGTAAAGGCGATTCCCGCAACCATGACCGGCAACCCGTATTTCAGCATGCGCCTGAACAACTCACGGTCAAAGGAGTACCGGATCTTGAAGTAATTCCCGCTGAGGATCAGCAGGGTAATCCCGCTGGCGATGACATTGGAGATCAAGATGTAATTCACCTGGAAGTCGGGGCGGTACAGGGCGTTCCAGATCCCGTCCCCCTTCCCTGCAAGCTTTGGAAGCAGGAGCAGGAAAAACAGGTTGAAGCCCATGTTCACCGAGATGTTGGCAATCTTGACCATGGCGTAGACCGCCGGGCGCTCCATAGCCCTCAGGCGGGCAAAAGGAATGATCACCAGGGCGTCCAGGCAAAGGATGGCTATAAAATATCCCATATACCTGGGGTCGATATTCAGCAACCCGGAGAGGGATTCGCCAAACAGCAAAAACGTAGCCAGAAAAACGAGGGTGGATATCCCAATCGCGATCAGGGAGGTGGAGTGCACCCGTTCCGGGTCCGGTTCCCGGCTATAATATCGGAAAAAGGCCGTTTCCATGCCGTAGGCAAGGATGACGTTGAAAATGGCAAACCAGACGAATACAAGGGAAACCTCTCCGTATTCGCCGGGTGGCATTACCGAGGAATACAGTGGCAGCAGCAGGAAGGAAAGCATTCTGGGCAGCACGGTGGCAAGGCCATAGATGAATGTCTGCTTGAAGAGTTTCCTGAAAAGCTTCAACTAGAAGTGCGTTAGATCTTAATCTAAATTAGGCAATTAGGAAGAGCCGGCAAAGTCAGTTGCCCTGGCGGCCGGGGTAAATGCGCCCCTTTTTTTCGGACACCCCGGTAACCTTGAAATAGTGAACCTTTTCAGACGGGCGGACCCGGTAGGAGATGACGGCTTCATCGGGTGCGAGCTGAAATGGGAAATCCCCGATGGGGGGCAGCTCTTTGGGGGGCTGGTTCCCGACCTCCCTCAGGGAATCCCCGTGCATGATGAGATCGGGTTTAGGGGCGTCTTTCCCGGTATACTCTGCTGAAATTGCAAACCCTGTTTCCGTATCCTCCTGCTCCAGTTTCAGGACCCTGCCCCTGAAGTACAGGGAATCCAGGACAATGGAGGAGGGATCCACCGGGTTCCACCGGGCGGCGAACCGCATGCCCGTGCCGCCTTCCTCCCGGCCAGCGGCCCAATAGGACACCGTAGGGCGTTCAACAGTGAAAGGGGGGTCCGTTTCCAGTTTTTTTTGGGAACTACAACTCATAAATCCGATGGCTGTTAGCAAGACTCCGAATAAAAGGGGCTTTCTCATATCAATGGTTCCTGAACACCTATGGAGTACCCTCCCAAAATGATGCCAAAAACAGCACGCGCACTTTTATAGAGGAG
>CAZUZE010000432.1:0-1805 GCA_964624565.1 uncultured Robiginitalea sp. | reverse complement strand
GCCAGAGATGGTAGATTTCCTCCTCGGACTGGATAAGGCCAAAATGCCCGGCAAACAGGTCCAGGGCAAAACGCTTTGCAGTGGCTTCGTAGGATTTGATAAAAAGGTAATTGAAGCTTGCCGTGCTCCGATGGTGGAACAGCTGCAGGCTGAATTGGAGCGGGATGGGATACTGGCCAAGCAGGCTGTATAGATCCGGGAAGAGGCACCGGCAGGATTCCCGCCCGGTTCGGTTGAATGCCTCGGTGATGTCCCAGTGCCTTGCCAGCAATTCTTCGACAAAAAGGCCAATGTCACCGAAGTGGTGGTAGAACGAAGCCCTGGACGCCCCGACTTCCCTGCTGATCTGGTTGATGCTCAGTTGGTTGGGGCCAAACACAGCAAATTGCCTGTAGCCTTCGTCCAGCCATTTTTCCCTTGCAGGGGTTGTGTTCGGATCGGTCACTTGGAAATAATCAGGTGTTCGGGGGGTGCTTTCAGGTCGACAGCCCCTGTAAAATTACAAAATTAATCGGCCTTCCCCGGCGGGGTGCTCCGTCATCCTTCCCGATCAGCGCTCCCGGAGACCCGGTGCGTTGGATGCGAATCCTGGCCCCCCTTACTTTGGGTTTCGGGAAGGCCCATAAGACATTTGGCACCCTACTCCCGGAACTTGCCGTAAACCGGCTCTCCGGGGAAAGCATTGGGTACCGTCTCCCCTTTTTCGAGGACGACCACCCCGTTTACAAGCACATACGCCACCCCTTCTGAAAAGGCAAGGCCTTCCTCAAAAGTAGCCTGGTCCCGCACGGTGTCTGGGTCAAAGAGGGTGATGTCGGCATCTGCCCCAACCTGCAGGCGGCCTTTTTGTTTCATTTCCGGGGCGATGTCCTCCAGAATCCTGGCCGGGATCAAGGTCATCTTTTCAAGGGCGGTCATCAGGTCCATCACCTGGTCTTCCCGGACGTATTTGCCCAGCACCCGGGCAAAGGTGCCGGCGGTCCTGGGATGGGCCAGGGGGGCGTACATCATCCCGTCGGAAGCCACCGCGATCCCTTCGGCCCGGAGCCCGGTCTGGATCCATTCGGGTTTCATCATATGAATTATGACAGTCCCGCCCGATTTGCGATAAGCTTCAAATGTTTCCTTTGTCAGGCGCTCCCCCGTAGCCACCCACTGAAGGTCCCCGTAGCTGATGCCCAGGCGCTGCTGCCATCCCTCGTCAAACATGGCGCTTTCCAGGGCGGTGGAAGCTGCCGTGTAGGGATAGACCTCCGAGGTGATGCGGTATCCCTTTGCACCCGCGTCTTCCAGCATTTCCAGTGCCAGGCCGATATTTCCAAGGGCCATGCTGTTCAGGTGGACGAGGTGCAGGGGGGCACCTGTAAGGACCGCGTTGGACAAGGCTTCCTGTATGCCGGCCATATTCGGGGTGCGAACGTGTGAAAAAAGCAGGGCATCGGAGGCGGCCGCCAGTTTGTAAACCTCGTAGAGCTCGGCCGGGTTTGTCTGTGGCAGGTACCCGATGGGGATCCCGATCCCGATCCCTCCCGCCTTCAGGGATTCCCTGATGTTTTCCAGGGTTTGCGCCATTTCCGCCTGATCCGGGATTTCGGCATAGGACGGGGTGATTTGCCGAATGGTATTTTCAAGGCCCACCTCCATTTCCTCCGAAGACCTGAGGAGTTTGGCTGCCTGTGCCCGGTATTTTTCAAAGGCCCGGAACCGTTCGAAAGGCCAGCAGACACTCGCCCCATAATTGATGAGGGCCCTGGATTCCCGGAGGCCATACCATGCCTGCAGGGGGCCGACACCCCATTCAAGTT
>CAZUZE010000431.1:1578-1807 GCA_964624565.1 uncultured Robiginitalea sp. | reverse complement strand
AAGTTTAATAAATTTACAGTATACTAACGTTAAATTGACATAAAATAAACAAAAAGCACCCGTAGGGGGAATAATGACGTACGGCTTTGGTGATATCGTGCAGCTCATAGGGGCGCTCGGCCTTTTCCTTTTCGGGATGAAGGCCATGAGCGAAGCCCTGACCAGGCTCGCCGGGGACCGCATGCGCGCCATCCTTGCCGGACTCACCTCCAACCGTTTCCTCGGAGTG
>CAZUZE010000431.1:0-1540 GCA_964624565.1 uncultured Robiginitalea sp. | reverse complement strand
ACGCTTATGGTGGTCAGTTTTGCCAATGCCTCCCTGCTCTCCCTTACCGAGGCCCTTGGGGTCATTATGGGGGCCAATATCGGCACGACGACCACGGCCTGGTTGATCTCCCTGCTCGGGTTTAAGGTAAGCATGAGCAGCATCGCCCTGCCCCTGGTGGGCCTGGGGGTGGGCCTTACTTTTTTTAAGGGGAAGACCTGGGAATACTGGGGCGGGTTTATAGTGGGCTTCGGCCTGTTGTTCATCGGCCTTGAATTTCTCAAAGAGCACATGCCGGATATCGAGAAGACCCCCGAAATCCTGGCTTTTTTACAGCGCTATACCGAACATGGGTTTGGGAGCGTCCTGCTTTTCCTGCTGGTGGGGACGGTGCTCACCGTGCTCATCCAGTCCTCCAGCGCCACCATGGCCCTCACCCTGCTGATGACCGCCAAGGGATGGATCCCCTTCGAAGCGGCCGCGGCCATGGTACTTGGCGAAAATATCGGGACCACCATCACCGCGAACCTGGCGGCTATCATGGCCAATTTCAGGGCCAAGCAGGTGGCCCTGGCCCACCTGGTGTTCAATATCCTGGGGGTGGTCTGGATGCTGGCAGTATTTTACCCCTTCCTTCGGGGGGTTGCCTGGCTTACCGAACATCTGGGTTCCGGCTCCCCTTATTCGGACGCGGCTGCTGTGCCGGTGGGGATCGCCCTTTTCCATACCCTGTTCAACGTGGCCAATACGTTTTTGATGGTGTGGTTTATCACGCCCATGGCGCGGCTGGTAAGCTGGATAATTCCGGAAAAGGTGCAGCCGGACCGACCTATTGAAGAGCCCAAATTCCTTACGGAAGAAGCCCTCAAATACCCTGAGACCGCCCTGAGTGTCCTGGAGCAGGAGACGCGGTATTTGTATGAAAACGCCGTTGTCGAAATTGTCTCCCACGCCCTCAGCCTGCACCGCTCGGATATCTTTTCGGAAATTGGGGCGAAAAAGGTCGTCAAAAAGTCGCGGGAAGACCTCGGGGCCAATGTCCGGGAACTGTACCTTTCAAAAGTCAAGCGCATCTACAGCGAGATCATCTCCTTTGCGGTTCATGCCCAGAGCGATCTGTCCCTTTCTGAGGCCCAGCACAACCGCATCATGGAACTAAAATTTGCGGGCAGGCGCATGGTTGAAATCATCAAGGATGCCAATGAACTCAACCGGAATGTCACACAGTTTCTCAGGGAGCCACACCCTGTAATGTCGGGCGAGTACAATGAATACCGTAAAAAGCTGGTCAAAATCCTCAGGATCATAAATGAATTCAAAAGTGAGGGGAACAGGGCGGAATTTGAGCGGTCGCTGAATAGCTATGCACAGGAAGCCAGGGAAAGCCGGGGTGTTGAAAATGACAGGATAGACAGGTATATCAGGGAAAACCGTGTAACTGCGGAGATGGGTTCCTCCCTTGTCAACGACCACGACACGTTTAACCGCATCATCGAAAACCTTATCCTGGTAACGGAGGTCCTCTACACGCACTCCGGGAACCACCTCAAATAGCCCGCTT
>CAZUZE010000430.1:0-1820 GCA_964624565.1 uncultured Robiginitalea sp. | reverse complement strand
CCATCCTTTGCCAGCTTTCCTCGGAAATAGGTTCCTTCGACCCACCGCATCCTGCAAGCATCAGGGCCTGATACGTTAGTAAAAGGCCATATACAAGTCTTATACCTGTTTTCATTGCACTATTCTCTATTCAGTAGTTACGGGTCCTTATCCACCGTTATGTTTCCATCGTACCGGATCTGGTTCCGCTGGTTGCTCTGGACGGTCAGCAAGGCCCGCTGCCCGCCGAAGAGCCTCAGGTTGCAGATAAAATTCTCTCCCCGATCTTTGGCGGTAAAGGCGATGTCGTAATAATTTCGGTCCGCATTTCGGTTGACCTTCAGGTCATTGGCCAGCCCCTCATAGGTAATCCCTTCGGCCTGCCCGTAGGTTTTCACCACCTGGCGCTCCCCGTAATACGGCAACTGTATAAACACGGAATCCCCTTTCATTCTGAAATAATTGGAATTCTCCCCCAGGTTGATCCGGCTCGGACTACTGCCGGGCGGCAAAATCCCCGCGCTTGCCATGGCATTGAGGCTGGCATCCGGTGTCGGCTCAGCCCAAAGGGCGACCATGGTGAAATACCGGTCCGACACGATCCCGTCCAGGCGCTGTTGTTCCTCTGCCGTCAGGGGTACCCCTGCCGATTTGCAGCCCGCCAACTGCGTTAAAACCAATAAACACCAGATTAGGAAGCCCGCAGGCCTTTTTATGGTCTTCATGAAAGCATCTTTTACATTAACACAACTAAAAGATACAAAAGAAAACAATCCGAACTATCCGGGAAACCCTACTGTTTTAGATTGCGGAGTTTTTGCCTGGCCTCCTCCCCTTCCGGACCTTCCGGATCCTGTGACAGGGCTTTTCCATAGGCTTCGCGAGCCTCCTGAAACGCCCCCTGGTTCGCATAGACATCCCCCATGGCATTCCAGACACCTGCCCGCTCCGGAAAGAATCCGGCATTCATTGAAAACACAAAGTAGGCTTCATCCAAACGGTTGCTTTTAAGCAGGTTATAGCCTGTATTGTCAAATGCTTGTTCAAAGTCATAAAAGGCGTAATTCGGGTCTGCGATCATTTTTGCAGCCGCTGGCTGTACCTCCTCCACCCGCCCTGAGGTGAACAATTCTGTAAGGTAACCCATGGGGTCAGCTATAAACGTCGTATCCGAAAATGCCAGTGCGGCTTCCAGAGCCGGGTCCTGGTTGGTGCGGTACTGTTCAAAGGTCATGCCCGTCGCCAGGTGCGGGGCAAGCCAGGGCCCGTTCTCCCACTGGGGTTTGTCCTGCCACCAGGCAAAGGACAAAAAGGCGTTCAGGCCGCTGTTGGGCAGGGTGACCGGCCGGTTATCCCCGTAGAAATTGATATTTTCGGAAGTGGGCTCACCCACGAAAACCGCATTGGTATAGTTGCTGAGCTCATTGACCAGGTTCTGGCAGGCTGAAAAGGTACGCCTGCCGATAATCACCATAAACTTGCCGGTCTGGTTGATTTTTTCCGTCCGGATGACCCCTGTGACGATGGGCTTGTTTTTGTAATTGTTTCCACCCCCGTTCAGTCGCAGGTCCAGGATCAGCTTGTCCACCTCATTTTGGTTGACGAAATCAAAGACCTGCCCGAAAAAGCTGGGTATGTCGCCCTGGGGATCGTCCATGATCTGGCTTTGACGCACATACAATGCTTTTTCCCCCGGGAGGTACTCGTAGTAGGATATCCGGTCGAGGTTTTTCAGGTACAGGGGGGTAGCCGTGGTATCCCTCGACTCCACCCAGTCCACTCCGGGAATCACCATCCCATACCGCCGTGGAAAGCGCTCGGAGGGCACCGCCTGCAGCGTT
>CAZUZE010000429.1:0-1822 GCA_964624565.1 uncultured Robiginitalea sp. | reverse complement strand
CGACCTTGAAAGAGGGGATGAGGTGGAGGTGCGCCAATCTGAAGGGACCCTCCAATTGATCTTTAACGGCCGCTTCCACTTCAACAGGGTGGGGGACTGAAGCCCTGGCGAGTGCAGGACGGAAGCTGAAGTACGCTCCGCCCAGGCCACGGCCACCACTGATAAATATGCTATCTTTCCATCCGTAGAATCCAAACCAAGTGCAATGATGAAACATGTATTCCTGCTGGCGATCCTCGCTGCTTTTACGTTCCCCCTCAGCGCCCAGGAGAAGGAGGCTGAACCAAAGGGGGAGATCCCAAAACCGGAAACCTTTGCCTCCGACCAGTCTGTGAGCATCAAGGGCAAAACGTATACCCTGAAGGCCGTTACCGGCACCCATGTCCTGCGCGATGAGAATGACGAGCCCATCGCCCAGTTCGGCTACACCCATTACGCCCTGCCCGGGGGGAAAGACCGCCCGATTATCTTCGCCTTCAACGGAGGCCCGCTCTCTGCGTCCTTCTGGCTTCATTTTGGGATCCTGGGCCCGAAGCGCATCGCGATCAACGATCCCGGGTATACGGCCCCGGCCCCTTACCAGGTGGTCAACAACGAGTTTTCGGTCCTCGACAAGGCGGACCTGGTGATGATCGACCCGGTAGGCGTGGGATTCAGCCGGCCTGTGGGCAAGGCCAAATGGCAGGATTTCTGGGGGGTCGACCAGGACATCCGCAGCATAGGCCTCTTTATCGAACAGTTCCTGATTGGCAGTGGCAAGATGAATGCGCCCAAATACCTCCTCGGGGAGAGCTATGGCACCTTCCGGAATGCGGGCCTGGTCAGGCACCTCCAGGACAAGGGCATCGCGATGAACGGGGTGATCATGGTTTCCGCTGTTTTTGAATTAAACCACCTTTTGTTCGGACCCGGGGACGACATCGCCTATCTGATCCACTTCCCGACCTATGCGGCCACCGCATGGTACCACGATAAAATCCCGGGCAAAAACCCGGACCTCGAGGCCTTTTTGAAGGAAGTCCGCGAATTCACCGAGAACCAGTATGCTCCGGCTTTGCTTAAAGGCGATCAGCTGGGCGCTGCCGGAAAGCAACAGATGGCCGCACAGCTGGCCGCATATTCCGGCCTTTCAGAAGACTATTGGATGAAAGCCGACCTCCGGGTGACCAACCGGGAGTTTTTCCAGGAGTTGCTGCGGGAGGAAGGGGAGACGGTCGGCCGGCTGGATTCCAGGTTCACCGGGGTGAACGAAGACCTCCTGGGCCAGGTGGCACAAACGGACCCCCAGAGCGATGCGATCTCGCCCCCTTACATCGCCGCGTTCAAGAAATACCTCTACGAGGACCTCGGGGCCCGGAGGGACCTTACCTATACCACAACTGCCGGGTCCAGGGAAGGGTTTAAATGGGACTGGAAGCACGAGGGGAACATACAGTGGAATGCGCAGGTGGCTGTGAGCACACTGCCGGATATGGCTACCGCCATGCAGCGGAATCCAAACCTGAAAATACTCATTCTCAATGGATACTTCGACCTGGCGACGGTCTTTTACGGGGTGGAACACTCCATCAACCATATGGGCCTGTCCCCCGACCTCAAGAAAAACATAATTATGAAATACTACCAGGCGGGCCATATGATGTACACCCATGAAGCTTCCAGGGAGTAGTTTAAGGCAGATGTGGATGCCTTCCTGTCGGAGACCGCCCGATAGGCTGGCCGAGGATGGTCCGGCCGGGTGGGAAGCCCTTCCAGGTCCACAAGGCCCGTTTCCTGAAATAAAAAACGCTGTCAGTGACAGCGTTTTTTGTACTATGCTTTA
>CAZUZE010000428.1:0-1827 GCA_964624565.1 uncultured Robiginitalea sp. | reverse complement strand
CGGCACGACGCCCAGCGCCTCGAAGGCCTAGATTTATTGCGGGTGGGTGGGGGCCCGGCACCAAATTTTATTCCCGAAAAACCCGTATTTCCTGAATACGGGAACATGCCAGGCTTTACGCCTTCACTCCTGATAGACATTGAGGCAGGAAACATCCGGCAAAGAATCCGGTGCCGCTATAAAATCAAGGATTACCCGCTCCTTGCACTGCTGATTCCCCTGCCCGTGCCCCCCTTCATCCAAAATGAGCAAATGGCCCTTTGGCAGGTCTTTCAGGAACAGGCGCCCATTCTCAGGGGGGGTTACCGGGTCATACCTGTTTACAAAAATCAGCGTGGGAGTATCCGACTTCCCAAACTTTCGTTCTTCGAGGGGCATACTGGCATGGTGCCAGTGCTGGCCTGCCCGGTATATCGCATCGAAGTAGCCAAGGGTTACCGGAATAAGCGGATACTTTTCGTAAGTCTCCGCGATTACGGCATCCGTGTTTCCGGGATTGAAATTTTCAAATTTTTCGACGCTGAGCAGCATGCTCATGTTTATGGCCCCGGTAATCTCCCATTCAAACCCCAGCACTTCCTGTATGATTTCACCGGAGCCTTTTTGCATGGCCATAATCATTTCCGGCGCCTTCTCCCGTGCATTGCCCATATACAATAACCTCCTCAACAGGTAGATGCCGTCCTGGGCATTGATCACAAAATCAATGGTGTCATTGACAGAAGTTTTTATCGGGTTTTCTGTTAACCCGGCTATGGTCTTGAAATAGTTGCCTTTAAGGTCAGGGTATTTTTCCCGGCATTCCGGGGTATTGTCACAGTAGTCAAAAATGCGCTTAAGCGACAGGTTGTAGCTCTCCAGGCGGTTTATGAGGAAATCCCCGCTGAGGGGCGAGGGGGAATCCAGGATGGAAGCGTTTACAAGGTTCGGAAATTCATCTTGCACCACCCTTGCCAGCCGGGTACCATACGACCCCCCGAACAAGTTGTACTTCTCATAACCGAGGTGTTTAAACAACATGCCCACATCCCGGGCGTTCTGGTCTGTATTGTAGTACTGCGGGTCGATATTGCGCCCCGTACACAACTCCTGATATTTTCGGATTACCGAATCCATAAGCATCCGTTCCCGGGGAACATCTGCATCGGATGCCATCACCAGGAAGGTGTCCATGGACATGTCAGGCAAGGGAGAAGAATACCCGATACCCCGCTGGTCAAAAAGAATAAAATCCCGATCCTCGAGGAAGGGATGCGAAAACAGGAAATCCACCAGCCCCTGGTTGAGGGAGCTTTCCCCGGGTCCGCCTGAAAAAAGGATCAATGGATACTCCCGGGAAGCGATGTTTCGGCGTTGGAGCACGGCATAGGCAATCCCTATTTTCCTGCCGTCCGGATTCGCGTGGTTCTCGGGCACCAGGAGGATTCCCGCATTTACATTCTCATGGCCTGTCAGCCATTCGGGAAGGGTTGCATTGTCGGAATCCTGTGCGCTCGCGGAAACTGCGAGGGCAGAGAAAAGGAACAGAAAATGGCGAAGTGTTCTCATTTTGGTTGGCTCTTTGTAAAGAGACGACTACGGCTTTGATTCGTTACAGGGCATTCCCGTTATCGCCCCGAATTGCCAAAGGCCAATACCGGGTATTGGTTCCCGCTGCTGGTCCTGCTTAGATCTGGGAAGGCCTGCTGAGAACTTTCAGTGCTATTGCGTATCTTCTGAACGGGTGGGTGGGGGTGCCCCTAATATCCGCAGACCAGCCACTAAAGCAACAACCCAGCCACCTCATGCCAGCTGTCGGCCCTTTCAAAGCCGGTGGTGTGGATGTTG
>CAZUZE010000427.1:0-1839 GCA_964624565.1 uncultured Robiginitalea sp. | reverse complement strand
CGCCGACCTGAAGGGACGGGATACGGGTTCGGAAGGCATCGAGAAGGCTACGGTGTACCTCGAAGATCAACTTGAGCAGTACGGCATACAACCTTTTTTCGAGACCTACCGGGACCGCCTCTCCAATACCGGCGCTGAGGCGTACAATGTGGTAGGGCTGCTGGAGGGCTCGGATCCGGCGCTCAGGGACGAATACATCCTTATTGGGGCCCACTTCGACCATATCGGGGTCGTTCCGCCCAAGGATGGGGACGAGATCGCCAACGGGGCCAACGACAATGCTTCCGGGACCGCCACGGTCCTGGAACTGGCGCGTTACTTCGGCGGCCAGAAAAGACCGGCGCGCAGTTTGATCTTTGCTTTTTTCAACGCAGAGGAAAAGGGCCTGCTCGGATCGAAGCACCTTGCTGAAACCCTGAAGGGAAAAGGGGTAAACCTCTATGCCATGCTCAATTTTGAGATGACAGGGGTCCCGATGAAGGACAGGGGCTACCTGCTCTACCTCACCGGATACGACAAGTCCAACCTCGCGGCGGTATCCAACGCCTATGGCGGTGCAGGGCTTGTGGGGCTCCTGCCCAAGGCTCAGGAATACAATTTGTTCCAGCGATCGGACAATTACGCCTTCTGGGAGGTCTACGGGGTACCCTCACATACTTTTTCTTCTTTTGATTTTGAAAATTACGACTTCTACCACCAGCCCGGGGATGAGGCATCCCTTATGGATTATGCACACCTGGAGGAAGTAGTCCGGCGCATGATCCCTGTCATCAGGGGCATTGCCAATGGCCCTGCGGGCGAGATCAAACCCAACTGAGCATGCAGAAGGTCATTATCACAGGGACGAGCCGGGGCATTGGGTTTGAGCTTGTCCGGCAACTGGCCGGGGCAGGGCACCAGGTCCTGGCCCTTTCCCGCCATGAAGGCCCGGTGCTCGCACTGGAACTGCCCGGGGTTACTTCCTGGTCCTTCGACATTACCGACCAGGGGGCAATCGACGCGGCTGCCCGGTGGGTGGCCTCGGAGTGGGGCAGGGCGGACGTCCTGATCCACAATGCGGGGTTGCTTCTCAACCGCCCGTTTGCTGAAACCACCGTCTCGGATTTCAGGAAGGTATACGAGGTGAACGTTTTTGGGGTGGCTGAGCTGACCCGTTCCCTGCTTCCGCACCTGAGCCCTGAGGGCCACGTGGTGGTCGTCACTTCGATGGGAGGGATACAGGGCAGTGCCAAATTTCCCGGACTGGCTGCCTACAGTTCCAGCAAAGGGGCTGTTATTACCCTGGTGGAACTCTGGGCCGAGGAGTTCAGGGAAACAGGCCCCTCCTTTAACGCACTGGCCCTTGGGGCCGTACAAACCGAAATGCTGGAGGCTGCCTTCCCGGGGTATCAGGCCCCTGTAAGCGCGGCCGCCATGGCGGCGTATATCGGGCAGTTCGCCCTGACGGGCCATGCGTACTACAACGGCAAGATCCTCCCCGTGAGCAGTTCCACCCCCTGAGCCGTGCACGTACCGCCTTCTCCTGCTGCGCCAGCGCCTTTTGTGGAGGTAGATCAACGCTTTATTTTTCTAACTTTACCCGAATGGAAAAGGTACTGGATCGCTATATTCCACAACGGGCTGTGGCCCCATGCATGGAATTGATCAGGGCATATGGGATTCATCTGAAAATCGTCAATGAGCGCGTTACACGGCACGGGGACTACAGAAGGCTGCCCGGAGGAGGGCACATGATTACGGTCAATGCCATGTCCAATAAATACCGCTTCCTGATTACGCTTATACATGAAATTGCCCATCTGGTCGCTTTTGAAACCTACGGGAGGCGCATAAAACCCC
>CAZUZE010000426.1:0-1855 GCA_964624565.1 uncultured Robiginitalea sp. | reverse complement strand
ATTTGTTCCTGGGATACGCCTATGACTACAATGTCAACGGGCTTGGGGGATACAACAGCGGTTCCCACGAGGCGATCGTCAAGTTTTACCTCGGCAGGGGGGGTGGGGCTTCAAAAGATAAAAGCGGTAAAACAAAGACCAAAGGGAAACAGATTGACAGCCCGCGTTTCTTTTAATTTCTGAGTATGAATCGGAGCTATTTGCATATGGTGTTTTGTTTGTTGGTTTTTTCAACCCTCCAGGGGCAGAAAAATTCCAAGGCAGACCAGCTGTACTTTGAGTATTCGTACCGGCAGGCGATCGAAGCTTATAGAAATGAGATGCGGAAATCCCCTCTTTCCGCTGTGCAGCAGCTCAATCTTGCGGACTCGTATTTCAGGACCGGCCAGTACCGGGAGGCCGCCGACGTCTTTATGGAAGTGTACAAGAAAGACAGCCTGATGTCCAATTCCCAGTTCAATACCATGCTGCAGGCGCTCTCCAGGACTTCCGGGCAGGAACGTGCCCGGGCCTTTCTCAATACCCGCTCCGACCAGGTTTCGGATGCCCTGTTGCAGAATGCGGAGTTCAACTACCAAACCCTGGATGACCCGGCGGCTGACAATGCGAACTACAGGATATATTCCCCTAATTTCAACAGCAGGCAGTCGGATTTTTCTCCATCCTTTTACGGGCCGGACCGCCTGCTTTTTGCTTCAGGAAGGCCGGCGTCTTCAAAGCCTGATTACGGGCCTGCCTCGGAATCGTATTTGAGTATTTTCTCGGTTTCTCCGTCGGCAAAAGGTTCCGGGCCAGCGCCAGCGCCCTTTGCCAAGGTGCCGCCCACAGAGTACCACCAGGCCACGCCCTTTTACAGTGAGTCCCTCCAACAGGTTTTCTATGTGCAGTCCAATGAGGAGGACGGTGACCTCGTTTTCAACGCGGATGGGAAAAACGCCCTGGGAATCTGCCGGGCGGGCCTGGATGGGTCGTTTGAATTTTTGTTCAGGGATTTCAGTACCTCCTTTTATTACCCCTTTTACGACGAGGCGACCGGCAGGCTTTATTTTGCAGCGGACTTCGACAAGGGGTACGGGGGTACGGACCTCTACTACGTCTACTCCAACAACGGGCAGATCATGTCCGAGCCCGTAAATCTAGGGCCGCATATCAATACCCCCGGAAACGAGATCGCCCCCTATATCTTTGAGGGAAGCCTCTATTTTTCTTCGGATGTTTTCTATGGCCTGGGGGGAATGGATATCTATAAATCTGAATTGCAGGGGGGCGACTCCTACAGCATCCCCGTGAACCTGGGCCCAGGAATCAATTCCGACCGGGATGACTTCGGTTTTATCATCCGGAAGGCCGGGGATGGCGGCTATGAGGGATATTTCGCCTCGAATCGCCCGGGGGGGCTCGGGATGGATGACATATACGGCTTTTCCTCTGACAAAAAGCCGGGCCTTCGCACCCTTGCATTCCGAGGGACCATCGGGGAACCCGGCGGGCCTGGCATCGAAAAGGCATATATACGGCTTTTTCAGGGGGATACGCTGCTCATAAAGGAGGCCTATTCAGGGGAAGAGGGGGATTTCCGCCTTGAGATTCCATGGCAGGAGGATGTCCGTGTGGTCGTCGGAAAGCAGAAATATGAAACCCTGGACCTTGGGAATACGGCCTCGGACCCTTCCCTGGGATCCGGGGAACCGCGGCAGCTTACCCTGACGCCCTTGGAGAGTGTGGTTGTCAGGCAGGGGAGCCAGACCCTTATGAAGGTGGACGATTTCCATTTTGCGCGAAACAGCAAAAACCTCACCCCTGAAATCACCGGGGCCCTTGATGAGGTTGCGGCAGAACTCATAAAATTCCCTAA
>CAZUZE010000425.1:0-1870 GCA_964624565.1 uncultured Robiginitalea sp. | reverse complement strand
GATTTCTCCCCGGCAACAACCCTTATACTGTCGAGTACGATGAGCTGACCGGGGATATCATCTATACAGCCAATGGAACGACCACAACATTTAACCTGGCCCCTCCCTATTCTTCGCTGAATTCAGCCCTTGCCACAAATATCACGGTGGGCCGGTTTATGGATAATGCGGGGACAGCCCTGCCTTCCCTCTGCAGCATCGAATTCACCGATTCAAGCAAGCTTTGCGATACGGCTGAGGTGTTTGTCGTTATCCCTACTTCCCTTATTACCAACCGGAGGATCACCTATCGGGTAAACGGCAATTAAGGCCCCGCCCAGTATGTCCCAGCCCTGATTAACTGGAAGAGGCATCCCCTGTCTGAGCAAAGCAGCCCGGAGACTGCATTGGCTATGCAAATGGTGAAAGTGACTGGAGCACGGATCTTGCAGGCTCCCGTGCCGGGATATTTTCCGGGCACCTAAATCGGCGGAAAAAGTGTATCTTCTTGGCAGTTTCACACCAAACAAAAAATTTATTCAGATGAAGCAGGGCTATCTTCTTGTAATGGCGGGATTTTTAATGGCTGCATGCCAGCAGGGGCCAGCGAGCTCCCGGCCGGAGGAGCAAAAAGCATCAGGCATTGAAAAGACCTATGTAGACACCCATAACGGCTATTCCGAGGCTGTGATCGTCCGTGCGGGCAGCCAGAAGACGATCTATGTTTCAGGACAGATCGGGGAGGGGCCGGACCTCGAAACCCAGATGCGTGACGCCCTTCGCAAAATGGAACGACTCCTCAAAGGTGCCGGGGCAGGGATGGACGACGTTGTAAAAATGAACACCTACATCGTGGATTACGGACCGCAGTCCCTGGACGTATTCCGGGGGGTTCGTAAAGAGCTTCTCGGGGACTCGGAGATGCCGGCGAGTACCCTGGTAGGGGTCGAATCCCTTGCCCTGCCCGAGTGGCTCATCGAAATTGAGGCCGTGGCAGTTGTGATGGAACGGTAAAGGAGGACAGAAACGTAAAGCGTCGATCAGGTGATGCAGGAAAAATCGGAAAAATGGCTTAAAATCGGGTTTTACACCGGGCTGCTTTTGGTCTTCCTCGGTGTGCTCGAACCTTTGCGGGGCTCTTTTTCCGTAGCCTTTGGCAGTGCGCTTATGGCCGGGGCGACCTACAGATACCGGGACCCGCAATACAAGTACTACCTCGCTGCCGCCCTGCTGATTCTGATCGGGGTTTCCACGCTTGTCCTGCGGTATTATTTCAGCGGGGTGGATGTGGAGACCGAACTGCTGCGCAGCTGGGGTTTCCTGATCCTCGGCTACCCGATAGGATGGTTGTTTATACTGGTTTTGTTGTTTGTGCGGTTGTTCTGGATGAAGGGGGTATAGGGGGGAGCCCCCCCGTATCAAAGGTACTTCCAATGGCTGCAGACTGATAACACCCCCCCTGCCAAATAGCATCTTCTTATGGAAAACCCGGACAGATTGCCTACCTTTCTCATACATTTTTTTGGAGATGATGTGGTTTTCAGGACTTTTGATAATAGGGTTTTTAATGACCGCTCCGATGTACAGTCAGCAAAAAAGGATCCGTGAGGCCGGGATTGAACTGGGGGTTTTGCCCCCCGGAAGGATGAACGCCATTACCGATGTCCCCGGGGTACAGGTAGGGCAAACCACCCTTGTCCTGGGCGATTCGGTGCGGACGGGCGTAACAGCCATCCTTCCCCATGCCGGGAACCTCTTTCAGGAAAAGGTGCCTGCCGCGATACACATAGGAAACGGGTTTGGCAAGCTCGCCGGCTATAGTCAGGTAGAAGAGCTCGGGAATCTCGAAACCCCCATTATTCTAACCAACACACTCAGTGTGCCTGTTGCC
>CAZUZE010000424.1:0-1871 GCA_964624565.1 uncultured Robiginitalea sp. | reverse complement strand
ATTCGATTGTACCTCCGCTATAAAAAAACCTTTCGAAAGAAAGGCGATAAAGAAGGACCCTGATGCGCGATAACCTAATTCCCGGGAAGGTCCCGGGCCGGGATTCAAATCTTTTGCCCGATGGGTAGTCAAAAGGGAAAAAGAGCCCCATGGTATGTCTTGGCCCTGCTCATCCTTGCCGGGGAATCCGTCTTCATACTGCCTTTTGTGCTCGCCCGTGTTTTCAGGCCAACCGTGCTGGAAACCTTTCGGCTGGACAATACCGAGCTTGGGTTGTGCTTTTCGATTTATGGGATAGTGGCGGTTGTATCCTACCTGTTCGGGGGACCCCTTGCGGACCGGTATCCCCCCAGGAAGCTAATCGCCACGGGGTTGTGGATGACCGCTGCCGGGGGCCTGCTCTATTCCGGTTTTCCCGGGTTTGACACCCTGAGGATCCTTTACGGATACTGGGGTTTTACAACTATTTTCCTGTGCTGGGCGCCGATGATCAAGGCGACGCGGATCTGGGGCGGATCGGCGGACCAGGGCAAGGCGTTCGGCTTCCTGGACGGTGGGCGCGGCCTTGTTGGGGCCCTTTTCGGGGCATTGGGGGTAGTTATTTTTTCGCTCTTTCTCAATGCCCGGATCGCGGAGCCGAGCCCGGCTGAAAACCGGGAGGCGTTCCGGTATGTGATCCTGGCATGCGCCGGGATCGTAAGCATCATCGGGGGGTTGGTCTGGATGTTTATGCGGCTGGACCCAAAACGCGAAAAGGCTGTCGTCCTGGATCGGATCTCCCTTCCCCAGATCCGTCAGGTGTTGCGATTGCCTTCCGTATGGCTGCTGATGGCTATCATCCTCTGCGCCTATGTGGGGTACAAAATAACGGATGTATTTTCCCTCTACGCCCAGGATGTTATGTTGTATGACCAGGTGGCATCCGCCCAGGTAGGGATGCTTCTGTTGTTTATCAGGCCCCTGGTGGGTGTTGTGATCGGGTTCCTGGCAGACCGGACGGACACCACCCTGTGGCTTATGATCAGTTTTGGGGTCTCTCTTTCAGGCGCACTGCTTTTTGCCAGCGGGATAATCTCAGAATCGGCAACCCTGCTCTTTTTTATTTCGATAGTGATCGTCGCGGCCGGGGTCTACGCAGCCCGGTCCCTTTATTTTGCCGTCATGGAGCGCGGGAATATCCCGCTGGTCCTCACCGGGACGGCTGTCGGGATGATTTCCCTTATCGGCTACACCCCGGACATCTTTGCGGGCCCGGCTATGGGGGTGCTCCTCGATCGGTCCCCGGGGGAAGCCGGGCATCAGGATGTCTTCTGGATGCTCGCCCTGTTTTCCCTCCTGGGTGGGGTTGCGGCCTGGATGTACTACAGGTTGTACGGGGGTTCCCGTTGAAAATAATCCCGCTCCTTTGAAATATAAGTCCCTGATCCTCGTTATAGGTAGGTTAAACCACTTAAAAACAATATATTATGTTTAAGAAATGTATGTTTGGGATTGGCCTGCTCGCCTCTTTGTCCTTGGGGCTGATGAGCTGTTCCGGGGATGATGACGAAGGGGGAAAAGACTGTGATTCTTGCACTGCCCAGGGACAGACCCTGGAAATTTGCGACAATGGTGACGGTACCTTTACCCTGTCGGGTGGGGGGGAATCCGAGACCTTCCCGGCCTCGGACCTCGAAGGGGTGGACCCGGCTGAATTTGTAAACCTGATTTGTGACCTTGCGAATTTGGGAACGTAAACTTTGAAAATACGCCACTGGCATTAAGGCCCAATCCACCGGATTGGGCTTTTTTTATGGTTACGGTCACGGGTTGCCGGAGTATTGGAGCCCATGAGGTTTTACGCGTATTAATCTGTATCTTGAGAAGGCCTA
>CAZUZE010000423.1:0-1875 GCA_964624565.1 uncultured Robiginitalea sp. | reverse complement strand
CGGGCCAAGCCCGGGTGTTTTGCATTTATTCGTAGCCCCGCCAGGAATCGAACCTGGATCTAAAGTTTAGGAAACTTCTATTCTATCCATTGAACTACGGGGCCCAAATGGGTCTGCGAATTTATGAATACTTTTTAAAATCTTTGGTACCTTCGTTCGGAAAGCAGCAGAGATGAAGACTGAAAAGAAAATCACCCTTTTTGTAGAGGGGCCTATAACCCCGGAATTTATTGCGGATTCGATTGCAAAGCACCAGCGCAAGACGCACATTGGCGCACATGATATTTTTCTCGGCCAGGTACGGGCTGATGAGCTTGACGGCAAGATGGTAGAGGCAATCGAGTATACGGCCTATGAATCAATGGCCCTTGAAAAGATCGTGGAAATACGGGAAGCGGCCTTTGAAAAATTCGACCTGAGCTGCATGCATATCTACCACAGCCTGGGAAGGGTTCCCGCAGGGGAGATCTGCCTGTTTGTCTTTGTTTCCTCCCCGCACCGCAAGGAGGTTTTTGACGCGCTTCACCAGGTCGTGGAGCAGATTAAAAAAGAGTTGCCCGTATTTGGAAAGGAGTGCTTCAGGGATGAAAGTTATTCCTGGAAGGTAAACCGATGAGTTATGGTTGACATCACCCAGAAGGACATCACCCTGAGGACTGCCACGGCTGAAGCCACCGTAGTGCTTTCCCGGAGCGAAACCCTGGATGCGATCCGGGAGGGGCGTGTGCCCAAGGGGGATGTCTTTGAGATGAGCAAGGCAGCGGGCCTGCTGGGGGTAAAAAAGACCCCTGACCTCCTGCCTGATTGCCATCCGATCCCCGTTGAAAGCACTACAGTGGCGTACGAAATTCAGGACCTTCAGATCCGGATCCTGGTCACGGTGAAGACAAATTACAGGACTGGCGTGGAGGTGGAGGCCATGCATGGGGCAAGTGTCGTGGCGTTGAACATGTACGATATGCTCAAACCCCTGGACAAGGGCATTGAAATACAGCGCATCCGCTTGCTGGAGAAAAAAGGGGGAAAATCCGACATCCACAGGACCTAGGTCCGCACCTTATCGGGCCCTATTTGCGGATGGACCAAATTTCGTACAGGGGCTCCCCTTTGCTGTTTTTGCCTGTATGGTGCCAGTCATCACCCTTGCGCTCGTATGAAAATCCCAATTCAGCACCTACCCGTGAATTGTCCCTCGAAAAGTATTCGATGACCTCGGTATAGGACCCCTGGTCCGCGGCGTATTTGCCCCCGCCGGTCCCCCGGAAGTCCATGGTTTCCACATTGTAGGCGATCCATTGAAAATGCCCGTCGATCAGGAATTTCAGCGTTTTGCGGGGTTGGGAATCCCCTCGCCGCTCCTGGCCTGAATCCGGCCCCCGGGCCGCAAACAGCCAAAGGCCGTCCAGGGGTTGATCTACGGCGGGCTGGCGCTGGTAGGCCCGCGTTTCATTTTCATTGAGTATCAACTGCCCGTCCTGAAACCCGATTGCAGCACTAAACTGGCGTTCCCCGGATTTTTCAAAATCGGAATTGAATTCCAGGGTCACTTTTAGGCTGTCCCCATCCACAGTGTAGAAGCCCCCGAGGGTCGATATAAATTCTGCCGGCCCCGACTGGTACACCGTATGTACCATATAGGAATCGGTCAGCAGGAGCAAGTAATTGCGCTTCCCGTTCTCCAGGGTTTCCGAAGCTTTATATACACCAGGGGTAATCTGAGCCAGCAATCCCAATGATATGAGGAAAAAGGCAGCTGTTAAAAAGTTCTTCATAAGCTCGTGAAATTTGAGTTTTTGTGTCCTGGCTAAGGTACAGAATTCTCCCATTTCCTTTATTAAAAACCCATCTAAATACAAGTAAATGATTGATATAGAA
>CAZUZE010000422.1:0-1878 GCA_964624565.1 uncultured Robiginitalea sp. | reverse complement strand
GATGTGGTAGAGCAGGCTGGACATACCGTCAAAACCGATGGTGCCAAAAAGTTGCTCATAATAAAGGCTTTCGTCCTTTTTCCTGAAGGTGGTATGTCGCTTATGCGGAATTTTACCGAGTTTGTGGTACAGAGGCATAACAGTCGGGTCATTTTTCGATCCCCTAAAATTACGATAATTTGACAGGACAGGGAAATCCGGAATCGATGGAATTCATACCCCGTATCTGATCCGTAGGGGGAGCCCCCCACCCCCAACAAATAATCCCCAAAGACATGGGAAAAAGAATGAAACCAAGACAGGGCCCGGAACGGGGAAGGCACAAAAAAAGCCTCCCTTTACGGAAAGCCTTTCATTGGCGCGACAATTTGTCGCAGACCTGATTTCCCGGATGGGAAATACAACACAACGCGGTAAAGATAGCAAAGCTTTTTCATACTACCTGCAGCAAGGACCGAAATTCATCAGCACGCTGCCGCGGGGGCCTTCGGTCTCCGGGACGGGGTTTAGGCTTCCTTTAACAGGCCAACCCCTTCATATTGCTTACTTTGCAAATAAAAAATGAAAATTTCTGCTATGAGCTGGGTGGGCATCACCACCTTTTTCCTCCTTATCCTGACCATTGGGGCGGCCATGGGCTTTGCCTTCAGCTGGATTTTTTACGCAACCGTACTCGGACAGGGACTCGTTCTCATTATGGTCTATAAGGTGCTGACGGATTCCTACACCACTTCAAAAACCTTCGAAGATTTCTATGAAGACCGGCCGATTCCGAGGGAAGAGCACCCCTGATTTCTCAGGGATGAACCGGCGGCAGCACGAGCATGGGGATCTCTGTGTGAAACGCCACTTTTTTGACCACGGGTTCACGCAGCCATTCGTCCACCAGATGGTGGTCGTTTCTGATCATGATCAACAGGCCTACCTGGGAATCCTTTAAATATTCTTCAATCGCCTGGGCCTTGCTTGCCCCGGGTGGGCGCCATTTCATTTTCGGCCTTCCCCGTTCGAGTTCCAGAAAGAGCTGGTGCTTATGGAGCTCCTGGAAACCGGTCAGCCCTTCGGGGGAGCCGATATGCATAACTTCGAGCGAGGCTTCCAGTTTGCTCTGGAAATCCTGAATGGCTTCGACCTGTGAGACGGAATACGGGGTTCCGAAATCCGTGACCAGGGCGATTTTCAGGCCCTTGCGGAAGCGGGAATTTTTGGGGATGACGAGCACCGGGCAATCTGAGGCAGCCCGGAGGATCCGGACCGTATTGCTGCCCAGGAAAACTTCCTTGATACCCGAAGCCCCTGTGGTCCCGGAAACAATCATATTAATGGGATGCAGGGAAACCTGCTCTTTCACTTCCTCGGGCAAGAGGTTGAAGGAGGAAACACTGTGATACTCATGGCCGGCGCCCGGATCGCGGGCCTCCAGATCGCGGATCAGCCGCCGCAGGCCGTTTTCAGAGGCCGCCTGCATGGCATCTTCTTCCTGGTTCCCGCCATGGGCAAGGGCCATGACGCGGCTGTGAACAAAATCCGGGGTATAGGTATTCAGGAAGTGGAATGCGCACCGCTCTCCCTTATAGAAAGAAAGGGCGTAGTCCACGGCATTCCGGGCGGTCCCTGAAAAATCGGTAGGAATTAGAATATGATGCATACCCATTGGAATCTACTTGGGTAAAGGTAGCACCCCAAACAGGCTCAAAGTATGATATCGATCATCTTTTCGAAAAAAAAGATGGGCCGGCAAGAAATTGAATAACAGGTAATTACAGGCTAAAAGCCATCAGCCAGATCCTGAAGTTTCCGGGGCTCCACGATCGCCATGCGCTTTCCTGAAGTCCTGATCAGCCCGTTCTTTTTGAACTCTGAAAGGATCCGGATACA
>CAZUZE010000421.1:0-1895 GCA_964624565.1 uncultured Robiginitalea sp. | reverse complement strand
TGGTCTCCTCGAACAAAATTGCCAATACCGGTTCCCATGCCGCCTATGAGGAGCTGCGGGAACAACTGAGGGCTAGCCAAAAGCAATACCTTTACGAGACAAATGTAGGGGCGGGCCTGCCGCTGATCGATACGATCCGCCTGCTGCACCTTTCAGGGGAGAACATCACCCGCATACGGGGAGTATTCTCAGGTTCCCTGAGCTATATCTTCAATGTGCTTTCAGCCGGGGAGACTCCTTTTTCGACGATTCTCGAGCAGGCCATGGAGGCCGGGTACACCGAGCCCGACCCGCGGGAGGACCTGTCGGGAAGTGATGTCGGCCGGAAACTGCTGATCCTGGCCCGGGAGCTGGGCCTGAAAAATGAGTTTGAGGAAATCGCCATCGAAAACCTGATCCCGGATGAACTGGCGCAGCTGTCCCTTTCCGATTTCCTGGTACAGTCCCGGGCCCTGGATGCCATTTACAGGGCACGGCTAAAAGAAGTCCCCGAGGGTTCTGTACTGCGCTATGTGGGAGAGCTCTCAGGGGATTTGCAACAGGACAAAGGCCGGTTGGAGGTGAAGCTCGAAGCGGTCCCTGAGGCGAGCCCCCTGGGCCGGCTTCAGGGCGCAGACTCCCTGATCGAAATCTACACGGAGTCTTACGGAGTGCATCCCCTCGTAATTCAGGGGGCCGGGGCCGGGGCAGCCGTTACGGCCCGGGGGGTTTTCGGAGACCTGCTCCGCATTGCCGAAAAGGGCCATACAGAATTCTGAAATGAACAAAAAAAATACATCCGTGAAAAAGCAACACACTGAAACCACCGCCATCCGTACGCAGCTCCCCAGGACCCAGTTTCAGGAGCATTCCGTCCCCCTGTACCTGACATCCAGCTTTGTCTTCGAGGATGCCGAAGATATGCGGGCATCTTTTGCAGAGGAAAAGGAACGGACCCTCTATTCGAGGTATTCCAACCCGAATACGGACGAACTTATCGAGAAGGTTTGCCTGATGGAAGGGGCCGAGCGGGGGTTTGCCTTTGCCTCGGGGATGGCAGCGGTCTTCTCAACCTTTGCAGCCCTGCTCAGCAGCGGGGACCATATTGTGGCCTCCCGGTCGGTATTCGGGTCCACGCACACCTTGTTCAGCACTATTTTTCCAAAGTGGGGGATTTCCCACTCCTATTTTGCCTTTGACGCCCCCGAGACCATTGAGGCCCTGATCCGGCCTGAAACCCGGGTCATTTATGCGGAATCCCCGACCAACCCGGGGGTAGACGTGCTGGACCTCGAGCTTTTGGGCCAGCTGGCCAGAAAGCACGGGCTCTTGCTCATAATCGATAATTGCTTTGCCACTCCCTACCTGCAGCAACCCATCCGCTTTGGTGCCGATGTGGTGATCCATTCCGGGACCAAACTGATGGACGGACAGGGCCGCGTCCTGGCAGGGCTGGCCGTGGGGGAGGAATCCCTGGTGGACAAGATCTACCGGTTCGCCCGGATTACGGGGCCCGCCCTCTCGCCCTTTAATGCGTGGGTGCTCTCAAAAAGCCTCGAGACCCTTCCCGTCAGGGTGGACCGCCACTGTGAGAACGCCCTGGAAGTAGCCAGGTTCCTGGAGGCGCACCCCGGGGTAAACTGGGTAAAGTACCCCTTTCTCCCTTCCCATCCCCAGTACGCCCTGGCGAAGAAGCAGATGAAGGCCGGGGGCTGTGTGGTTGCCTTTGAAGTGGCCGGCGGGGTCGCCGGGGGGCGGGCCTTTTTCGACCGGATCAGGATGCTGTCCCTTTCGGCAAACCTGGGGGATTCCAGGAGCATCGTGACCCACCCGGCTTCTACCACCCACAGCAAGCTGAGTCCGGAGGAACGGGCCCAAAGTGGTATTACGGCCGGGATGGTGCGAATTTCGGTGGG
>CAZUZE010000420.1:0-1905 GCA_964624565.1 uncultured Robiginitalea sp. | reverse complement strand
CGGCCATCGCGGGAAAGATCGATCGCACGGATTTCCCGGGGTTTCCTCCGGACGACGTGCGCGTTCCCGCGCGCCACGAGGTGACGGAACGCAGTTCGCTTGAGAGCGAGCCGGAGGTGCTTGTGAAGTTCAAGCCGGGCGTTTCGCTTTCGGAGATCCGGAAGCTCCTTTCGGCGAACAATGACCGGCTCGAAGACGAGATCGAGATAGTCAGCGGACTCGTCGCCGTCGACGACCTTGACGACGCGAGCCCCGAATCCGTGGCGAGGCAATATGGGGAAATGGCCGAGATCGTGGCCTACGCCGAGCCGAACTTCCGGATCGAGCTGGACCCGCTGACAAGCACCGGACGAGTTTCGGAAGACTCCGCCGGATCGGAAGGAGAGGGCACGCCGAACGATCCGATGTTCGCCGAGCAGTGGGCTCTGCGGAACGACGGCGCGAACGGCGGGAAAGAAAAGGCGGACATCGACGCTTTGAAGGCCTGGCTCCGCACGCAGGGAAGCGAGGAGGTCGTCGTGGCCGTTCTCGACAGCGGAGTCGACTACACGCATCCCGACCTGGTCACCAACATCTGGATACGGCCCGAGGAAGTGCCGGCGTATTACGATGACGAACTGGGGACCGTGGACGACAGGAACGGCTTTAACTCCGCGGAGAACTCCGGCGATCCGATGGACGACAACGGCCACGGAACGCACTGTGCCGGGATCATCGGCGCCGAGGGGAACAATGCGACGGGCATCGCCGGGATTAACTGGAAGGTCGAGATAATGCCGCTGAAGTTCATCGGCCGCGGCGGCTTCGGGTCGACCAAGAATGCGATCGAGGCCATCAACTACGCCGTCGAGAGGAAGAAGGCGGGGGTGAACGTCCGGGTCATTAACGCGAGCTGGGGATCGACGCTCTACTCGAAAGCCCTTGAGGACGCGATCAGGGCGGCGGGCGAACAAGGCATTCTCTTCGTCGCGGCTGCGGGAAACAACAGCACCGACAATGACCGCCGGCCGCACTATCCGTCCAACTACGACCTGCCGAACGTTATCAGCGTGGCCGCGCTCGACAGGGCAGACACCCTCGCGCAGTTCTCCAACTTCGGGGCGAATACCGTGCATATCGCGGCACCGGGCAAGGACATTCTCTCCACTTGGCTAAACGACGCCTACAGGGAAGCCTCGGGCACGTCCATGGCGACTCCGCAGGTGGCGGGCGTGGCGGCGTTGATCATCGCGAACGACCAAAAGATCAATGTCTCAGAACTTCGCGAAAGGCTCCTGAAGTCCACCGATCCTCTCGATGGACTCCGAGGAAAGGTCGCGAGCGGCGGACGGTTGAACGCCGGAAAGGCGCTCGGCGACTGAGCTTCCAGCTTTCGAAACCGCATTGAGCAGGCCGCTTCCCTGACCGGAAGCGGCCTTTTTCTTGTCGACGATATGGAGCAAGCGCGTCACGACATCGTGGCAGGCCAATCGCGCGCTCACGATAGTCGTCTTTGTAACTGCTTACAAATACGCCGCTTATGTACCTTCACCTCCTAATGGCACGGCCATTGCCGATTCACATTGCGTGACACTGCCCGCATCAGCCGATTCCCGGCGAAGCAAGTGAACAAAGTGAATGGCAGTCAAAGGAGAATTGAAATGAACCGCTTTGAGTCTTTTTATTCCGCAGTCGCGATCCTGACGCTTGTGCTCGGCCTGACCGTGCTGGCGTCGGCGCAAAGGCGCAACCGCACCAATACCGATTACTACGGCCGATACCCCGGAAACATCAGTTACACGGTAAAGAACCTCAGGAACAACGCGCGTCGCTTTGAAGATGTTCTGGACCGCGAACTCGACCGCAGCAGATATGACGGAACCCGGCGCGAAGACGAGCTGAACAGGCTTGCCGGGAAGTTCAAGA
>CAZUZE010000419.1:0-1914 GCA_964624565.1 uncultured Robiginitalea sp. | reverse complement strand
GGACACATTTTACAACGGGCAGCAATTTGAGTTCTCCTATTTCTACGACGAGGCCTTTGAGCCGGGAACCGGGCTGGAGGTAGGCCTTTTGGGGGCGGACCGTACCTTTTACAACTACATGGACCTGCTGATCGAACAGACGGACGGGGCCCAGGGGCCCTTCCAAACCCCCGTGGCCACCGCCCGGGGCAACGTTTTTGACGTGACGAACCTCGACAATGATGACGTTGTGGACAACGCGGACCAGCCCAACACCTTTGGCCTGGGCTACTTTGCCGTGGTACAGGAATTCCGGGCAACCCTGGTCATCGAATAAACAAATGAAATCCAGGTGGTTCCATATTCTCTGTTCCGCCCTTGCGCTCCTGTGCTCCTGTGAGGACGTGATCGAGGTTGAGGTGCCCTCGGAGCCCCCCAGGCTCCTGGTGCAGGGCCTGATCCGGGTAGATGAAGGGGAGGCCTTTATCCCCGTGCGCATTGCCCTGAAAGAGACCAACAGCTTTTTTGAAGAGCTCCCGGTCACCCAGGCCGAGAATGTCGTGATCAGTGTGGACCGGTTTGACCCCGACGGGAACCTCATCGAGAGTTTTACTTCCTCCCTGGCCGAAGAATCCCCGGGCAGTGGCATCTACATCCCGGATCCCGACGCCACTTTTGACCAGCGCATCCCAACGGTCTTCCTGGACGAAAATGTACGCTTTACGCTCCAATTGCGACACAAGGAGCGGCAGTACCTCGCCCAAACCAATTACGTTCCGGTGGTCCCCATCGACTTTCTGGTGCAGGGGCGGGCGACCCTGCTCGAAGGGGATGAAACCGAGGTCATCGTCGCGTTTACGGACCCTCCGGTAGTGCGGAACTACTACCTTTTTGATTTCGGGCCCGGGCAGTTCCTGGTCACCGAAGACACCTTCTACCAGGGGCAGTTCTTTCAGTTCTCCTATTTCTACGAAGATCCCATTGAGCCGGGCACGGAGCTTCGGATCAGCATCCTGGGGGCCGATCTCAGCTTTTACAACTACATGGATTTGCTGATCGGGCAGAGCAGCGACCAGCAGGGGGTCTTTCAGACGCCCGTGGCCACGGTGCGGGGCAATGTGGTGGACGTTACCGGCCTGGACAATGTGGACCGGGTGGACAATGCCGACCGGCCGGATGTCTTCCCCCTCGGGTATTTTGCCATCGTGCAGGAACACGTGCGGACCCTGACCGTGCAGTAAGCCATCACCCGCCAGCGCCCCTCAGGAACCGTTCCACGGACCGGGCGACCAGGGCATGGGCATGTTGCATGTTGTACGCAAGGGGCTTGCCCGGATCCGATGCCTGCAGGATGCGTTTCAGGCCCATTTCCCCGGCATTTTCTGAAGGTATGTCATTTTGCCCGCAAACGGCAATAACCGGGACTCCGTGGGCCGCAGACACCCGCACCACCCCGTGGATGAGTTTGCCCCTCAGGGTCTGGGCATCAATACGGCCTTCCCCCGTAAAAACAAACGCTATTTTTTCATCCCTGAGATAAGGTTCGAACCCGCTGAGCTCCAGGACGAGGTCCGTGCCGTTGATGAATCCGGCCCCGAGAAAGGCTTTCAGGCCATAGGCCGTCCCCCCGGCAGCCCCCGCCCCGGGAAGGCTTCCCGCATTCGTCCCAAGGCAGGCGTTCACCCGCCGGTCCAGGTTCCTGAGCCCTGCATCCAGCTGTTGAACCTCGCCGGGCGAGGCCCCCTTTTGTTGCGCGTAAACAAAAGCCGCCCCCTGCGGGCCCCAAAGCGGATTGTCCACATCGTTGACCGCGAGGATCCGTACCCCTGGGGGCAGGGGTGGTTTGGCAGGGGGCTCGATGCGATGGATCCGGAGCAGGTTCTCGCCTTTGGGCTGCAGGAGGTTGCCCTCCGGGTCGAGAAAACGATACCCGAA
>CAZUZE010000418.1:0-1938 GCA_964624565.1 uncultured Robiginitalea sp. | reverse complement strand
ACCCCGGAGGCTGAGGTGGCCCTTTGCGGACACGCCACCCTGGCGACCGCCCACGTCCTTTTTGAGACCGGAAAGGTCGCCGGGGACCGGATACAGTTTGCGAGCCGGGAACGGGGGCTGCTGCACGTGAGTCGGGAGACAGACCAACTGGTGCTCGACTTCCCCACCGACCAGCCCATCGCCACGGACCTGCCGGAAGGACTCGCGGAAGCCATGGGCGCCCATCCGGAGGCCTGTTTCCACGGGCACACGGACTACATGCTCATTTATCCCGACCAGGGAGCCATCGATGCACTGAACCCGGATCATTTCAGGTTGCAACTGATAGACTGCAGGGGGGTAATCGCTTCTGCCCCCGGGGTGGAAGTCGATTTTGTATCCCGGTTTTTTGCCCCAGGGTGCGGGGTTCCCGAGGACCCCGTAACCGGCTCTGCCCACACCCTGCTGATCCCATACTGGCAGCAGCGGTTGGGGAAGGATAGATTGGTGGCACAACAACGCTCCCGAAGAGGGGGAGTGCTGCAATGCGAATACCTGGGGGACCGTGTGCGCATCGGGGGCCGGGCCATAACCTATATGAGGGCAGAACTTTACCTGCCTGTGAATAACACTTAAGAGACAAAATCCATGTACCTGCTCAGACGAAACCGAAGATTGCGACAAAACCCTGCCATCAGAGCCATGGTGCGGGAAACCACCCTGGCCCCGGAGGATTTTATCACCCCCCTTTTTGTGGTGGAGGGAAAGGGGGTAAAAGAAGAGATCCCGTCGATGCCGGGCTATTTCAGGCTGAGCCTGGACAACCTTGAAAGGGAAGTGAAGCTATTGTGGGACCTCGGCCTGAAGGCGGTATTGCTCTTTGTCAAAGTGCCCGATTCCCTCAAAGACAACATGGGAAAGGAGGCGCTGAACGACAGCGGGCTGATGCAACGGGCCATCGGGGCCGTTAAGAAGGCCGCCCCGGGAATGTTCGTACTGACCGATGTCGCACTTGACCCGTATTCCAGCTTCGGGCACGATGGCATCGTCGAAAAGGGACAAATCCTGAACGATGCCACAGTTGAGGTTCTCAGTGCCATGAGTGTTTCCCATGCCCGGGCCGGGGCCGATATGGTCGCCCCGAGCGACATGATGGACGGCCGTATTCTGGGGATTCGCGAAGCCCTGGATACCGAAGGGTATGAGAATGTTGGGATCATGAGTTACAGCGCAAAGTATGCCAGCGCCTTTTACGGGCCGTTTCGGGATGCCCTGGACTCTGCCCCTGCAGCCAGTGGAGAGGTTCCCTCGGACAAGAAGACCTATCAGATGGACCCGGCCAACCGGCGCGAGGCCTTTATGGAAACAGCCGCCGATATCGAAGAAGGTGCGGACATCGTCATGGTAAAGCCGGGACTTTGCTACCTGGATATCGTCAGGGATATGCGGGAGGCCTTTGAGGTGCCGATCGCGGTTTACCAGGTCTCTGGGGAATACGCCATGCTGAAAGCCGCTGCGGAAAGGGGCTGGCTGGATCACGACAGCGTCATGATGGAGCAGTTGATCGCCATAAAAAGGGCTGGGGCCAGCCTGATCGCCTCCTATTTCGCAAAGGATGCGGTTGCGCTTCTCAACAGGTGAGCAATTGCAGTGAGAATGGTTTTAGAAACCAATACCAAAAGGTATATATAGCATTAAAAAGGGTAATGTCTGAAAATGGGCGGCTTTGGACCGGGGTTAAGGGGTTGGCATCAAAAGCCGGCAGTGCCCCGGCCGGTGTTCTGACCCCGGACCTGTCAAATTATACCCTAATAATTGTATCTTAGAAGGCATAAGGAACCACTATGGGATTACTGCTGCTCTACGCGTTTGTTTCTGTTTTTTTCTCCTTTCTGTGTTCCATCCTGGAGGCCGTTTTATTGAGTGTCACCCCTACCTTCCTCAATATCAAGAAAAAGG
>CAZUZE010000417.1:0-1942 GCA_964624565.1 uncultured Robiginitalea sp. | reverse complement strand
TCGGAGGGGGGATCCTGGCCCTGATTATGTGGTTCTACGGATGGGCCGGGACCCATTTCTGGCTCTATGCCTGGGGGCTGGTCACAGTTTTTACCCTGGTGATGAACCTGTTTTACAGCCGATTGATCGTGCCCCTTTTCAACAAGCAGGTCCCCCTGGAAGCGGGAAAGCTGAAAAGCTGCATAGAGGCCTACGTTCAGCATGTCGGTTTTGAGCTCAAAAACATCTTCGTCATCGACGGCTCCAAACGTTCCACCAAGGCGAACGCCTATTTCTCCGGCTTTGGCCGGGAGAAGCGGGTGGCCCTTTACGATACCCTGGTCGATGACCTGGAAGAGGAGGAAATCGTGGCGGTACTGGCCCACGAGGTAGGCCACTATAAGAAACACCATATCCTTTTTAATATCCTGGCTTCAGTGATCCTCACCGGCCTGACCCTTTTTATCCTTTCCCTTTTTATAAACCACCCGGAGCTTTCCCTGGCCATTGGGGTGGATGAGCCCAGTTTTCACGCCTCCCTTTTGAGCTTTGGGATTCTCTACAGTCCGATCAGTGAACTCACGGGCCTCGTGATGAACTACTTTTCGCGGAAGTTTGAATTCCAGGCAGACCGGTACGCCGGGCGGACCTACGGCCCGCAGCCCCTTATCGATTCCCTGAAAAAGCTTTCGCGCAAAAACCTCAGCAACCTGACCCCCCACCCCGCCTATGTGTTTGTCCATTATTCACATCCGCCCCTGATACAGCGCATACGGGCACTCAAAAACCGGGAGCGCTGATGGCCTGAAATACCCTTAACGCAGCAGGCCGGATTGGCTTGGATTTTGTATCTTTAAGAGTGTCGCAGCATGGCTGCAACGGCTGAGAATTCCATGAAAAACCGGTGGCACTTCGTTTGGCTGGCATTAGCTTCCATTATTCTGGCCGGTAACCTGGTGTCTGCATACCTGCGGACGCTTACGGAGGGGCCAGGGGTACTCTATGCCTTTGAGACCCGGAATATGGAATTTGAATTTACGGTAGACCCGGCAGGAGGTGCAGATGTTGCCATGATGGAGCAGGAATTCCGGAAATTCCTCGACCTCCACCCGTCGACCCGGGACCGGAAGCTCTATCGCACTTTCGAGATGAAACCCTGGCAATTCTGGAACTGGTACCATTTTATAACCAGTGAGCTCTACAAGTATCCCTTAAAACCCGAATACAAACCCCTAACCCCATAATCCCGCTGCCATGGACCCTGTTTTGAAAACCATGATCGACAACCTCCCAGACAAGACCGGGAAAACACTGGAGCAGTGGAAAGCCCTGCTGGCCACAAAAGGCTTTGCCAAACATTCGGAGGCAGTGAATTTCCTCAAGAAAGAACACGGGGTGACCCACGGGTATGCGAATACCATCGTCACCCTCTCCAAAGATGCAGGGGCCACCGGGGATGACCTCGTTGCCGCCCAGTACAAGGGAAAAGAGGGGCTGCTCCCCATTTATGAGGCACTTCTCAAAGTTGTGGGTGGTTTTGGGCCGGACGTGCAGGTGGTCCCGAAAAAGACCACTGTCAGCCTGGTGCGGAAAAAACAATTCGCCCTGATCAAACCGGCCACCAAAACGCGGATCGACCTGGGCCTGAAACTCCGGGAAAAGGAACCCGCCGGAAGGCTTGAAGATTCGGGGCCTTTCGGGACCATGTGCACCCACCGCGTCCGCCTTTCAGAAGTCAAAGAGGTGGACACCGAACTCATGGCCTGGCTTGCAGCCGCGTACCAGGAAGCCGGGTAGCCACCTTCCTAAAACTTAAAATTCCAGGTTTTCATAATCCCCTAACTCCCTGTGATTCAAATAATAAAACTCCTATTCTTTTTTTTATATCAGCACTAATCCTATTCTCCATTTTTCGTATCTTAACACGTGTTAATTAACAATCAGTATTACCTTTTAATTCCTT
>CAZUZE010000416.1:0-1945 GCA_964624565.1 uncultured Robiginitalea sp. | reverse complement strand
GGGCCAGGAGGAGACAGAGTGGGGGACGTTGATTTCAGCGATGCCTGAAGGCAAATGGATGCGTATATTGGCCCTGAAGTCCAGGTTCTTCCATCCGTAAAGCTTGTACACCGCTTCCTTGGCGCACCACATCAGGGTGAGCTGCTCCAGGTGCCTGTCTTCATCGATATATGCCAGTTCCTCCTCGCTGAGGAACTTCTCCTTCACCTTGACGATACGGGGCCTGATCCTTTCCATGTCAATGCCAACCCGTACATCGCGGCTGAGGATGACCCCGGCATAGTCCTCGGTGTGGGTCACGGATATATGCCAGCTGCTGCCGGCCAGGTAAGGCTTGCCGGATCCGTCATAGTGAACCGGGAACCGCTGGGGTGAGATGAGCTCCCGGATCATCCTCCGGTAGGCCAGCCATTGCTTCTGCCTCCTCTCCGTCCGGAAACAGGCATATAACTCCTGTTCCTCATGGCTGAGCCTGACCTGCTCCAGCAACGGACCCGTCTCCTCCGTGATGTGCCAGACACCCAGTTCGGCCGGTCCTTCCACCTTCTTTGTAAATAATATCCCCATAAATGAAATAGGGCTCAAAATTACGAGGTTTCCCGTTGCCATTCAACCCGAAAGGCCATTATCGTGTTTTTGGGTTTTTGCTTTCACCAGGTTTCTTTCCCGATCGAATAAATTCGTATCTTTGCACCTCTCAAAAAAAACAGGAATAGAACGACCATGGAAAATATTGTTTTGGATTCTACATTGAAATATAAAGTAAAGGATATCAGCCTGGCATCCTGGGGAAGGAAAGAGATCGAGATAGCCGAGAAAGAGATGCCCGGCCTGATGTCGATAAGGGCCAAATACGGCTCCCGGAAGCCCCTCAGAGGAGCCCGCATCTCCGGTTCCCTGCACATGACCGTCCAGACGGCCGTGCTCATCGAGACGCTGGTGGAGCTGGGCGCTGAGGTACGTTGGGCCAGTTGTAACATTTTCTCCACACAGGACCATGCTGCTGCGGCCATCGCCGAACGCGGCATCCCGGTATTCGCCTGGAAAGGGGAGACCCTCGACGAATACTGGTGGTGTACCCTGCAGGCCCTTACTTTTGAAGACGGCTTGGGGCCACACCTCATCGTGGACGACGGCGGCGACGCCACCTTGCTGATGCACATGGGCCACAATGCCGAGGAGAACCCTTCCCTGCTCAACAACGAGGGCGACAGCGAAGACGAGAAAGCCATCTACAAGCTTCTCAGGAAAGTATATGTTGAAGATAAGGGAAAGTGGCATAAAGCCACGGCCGAATGGAAAGGGGTGAGCGAAGAGACCACCACCGGGGTCCACAGGCTTTACCAGATGATGGAACGCCATGAGCTCCTGGTGCCCGCCATCAATGTGAACGATTCCGTGACCAAATCCAAGTTCGATAACCTCTATGGCTGCCGTGAGTCGCTCGCCGACGGCATCAAGCGCGCCACCGACGTCATGATAGCTGGCAAAGTGGTCGTGGTCCTGGGATATGGCGATGTCGGGAAAGGCTGCGCGAAATCCATGCGCTCCTATGGGGCACGTGTCATTGTGACCGAGATAGACCCCATCTGCGCCTTGCAAGCCGCTATGGAAGGCTTTGAAGTGACCACGGTGGAGGACGCCCTCGACCGCGGAAATATCTATGTCACCGCCACCGGCAACAAAGATGTCATCACCCTGGAGCATATGAAGAAGATGAAGGATGAAGCCATCGTGTGCAATATTGGGCATTTCGATAATGAGATTCAGGTGAACCAGCTGAACCATGCCCCCGATGTGCAAAGGGTCAACATCAAGCCGCAGGTAGATAAATATATCTTCCCGGACGGCCATTGCCTGTACCTGCTGGCCGAAGGCCGCCTGGTGAACCTGGGCTGCGCCACAGGCCACCCCTCCTTCGTCATGAGCAACTCCTTCACCAACC
>CAZUZE010000415.1:0-1949 GCA_964624565.1 uncultured Robiginitalea sp. | reverse complement strand
GTCGGCCTCTGTGGCCTTCCCCAGGCCGAAACTGGCGATGGGCTCCTGGGCGGACCGGTACCCCCGTACCCGCCGGATTTCGATCAGCTGCTGTGTATCCCCCTGGTGGAGGGTGACGGTGGGGAAGTCTTCGGAAGTTGCCCCTTTCACGCGGAGGTTCAGGAAATTCCCCAGGCCGGATTCCACCGACTGGTTCCTGTAGAGGAAGGCGCTTTCGTCCATATTGTTGACCACCAGGTCCATGTCCCCGTCGTTGTCCAGGTCGCCCATGGCGGCCCCGTTGCTGAAAGTCAGGTCCCCCAGGCCCCAGGAGGCACCCTTTTCCTCAAAATTCAGCCCGCCGCCGTTTTCAAAAAGCAGGTTGGAGAGCTTCTCGGAAGGCATGCTGTTGTAGAGTTCCGTCTTCACGGACAAAGGGACCTGGTCCCCGTATTGTTTCCGGGCCTGGAAGACGCGCTGCTGCAGGTCATTGTCCAGGGCGTATTTCCGGTAGCCGTTGGTCACGAAAACATCCTTGTCGGCGTCCAGGTCAAAGTCGTGCATCAGCACCGACCAGCTCCAGTCCGTGCTGGCCATCCCGGTCTGCTGGGCAATGTTGCTGAAATGGTTGTGGCCCATATTGAGCTGGAGGGAATTGTACATATACTGGTAGTGGTAGCCGGCCCGCCGTGTCAGGTAGTCAAACCGGGCCACATCCATGGAGGCCATGAGGGTCTTGGAGCGGTAGTGGTCACTGGAGGCCATGTCCAGGACGAAGATGTCCTGCAGGGCATCGTTGTTGATGTCCGCGATATCGATCCCCATGCCGTAATAGGAGATCTGCTGGGTGTATTGTGAAATCGCATCCACAAAGGTCCCGTCCCCCTGGTTGATAAAAAGGGCGTCCGGCAGGTAATAGTCACTGGCGAGGTAGATATCCGGCCATCCGTCCGAATTGATATCGCTCACCGAGAGTCCCAGTCCGAAAATCGGGCGCTGTATGCCGGCTTCCCTTCCGACCTCCGTGAAGGAATCCCCATCGTTTCGGTACAGATGCGAGCTGTTGAAGTAGGGGGCCTCCGGGTTCTCCTCGATCAGGCGGCTGAGGAGGATGGGGTCCGCCCCGTAGTATTCGCTTTCATTCATCACGATGCAGTCCAGGTCGCCGTCCCGGTCATAGTCGAAAAAGGCAGATTGGGTGCTGATGCCCATATCGGCCAGGCCGTAGGCTTCCGCTGCCTCTTTGAAACTGCCGTCCTGCTGGTTGAGGAAGAGGAGGTTTTTGCGCTTTAGCCGGGGGTTCGGGCCTCCCTGGGAGACGTAGATATCCAGCCACCCGTCCGAGTTGATATCCGCGAAAGTCACCCCGTTGGACCAGTTTTTTCCCGTGTTGATGCCGGCTGTGGCGGTAACATCCTCGAATACGAGGTCCCCTTTGTTCAGGAAAAGCCGGTTTTCGACCTGGTTGCCGCAGAAGAAAACATCGGGGAGGCCGTCGTTGTTCAGGTCCGCAATGCCCACGCCTGCCCCGTTGTAGAAGTAGTCGTAGTCAAAGAGGTTTTCCATGGTGGCGACATTCTCCTGAATCCGGTTTTCGAATTGAAGTCCGCTGTGCTCCGGGAGGACTTTTTCGAAGATGGGCCCCTGTGGATTTTCGGTGGAATCGCCCGGGGAATCCTTACTGTCCGGTTGGTTTTCGCAACCCAACCCCATCACAAGGGCAAAGGCAAGCAGGATTGGAGTAGCGGATGTAAGTGCCGTTTTCAGCGAGTGAGTCTTTTTCATAATGATCTAAAAATCCCTCTTGTACCAGAGATTGCAAAGGTACTAATTTGCAGCAGATGGCCCCCATTACCGGATTTGGCAAATTCATTGGCGAGTCCCTATTTCCAAAGGATCCGTATCGGGGAAACAACCCTTGCACGGAATATACGCGTCGGCTGGGATCCCAACTGTGAAGGAAATTACAA
>CAZUZE010000414.1:1155-1955 GCA_964624565.1 uncultured Robiginitalea sp. | reverse complement strand
ATTTTTGAATACCCGGTGAAAATGGGAAAGGCTCATGCCGGCCTTCCTGCTCAGGCCTGCCACATCGAGCGGTTCGTGGAGGTTCGAGCGGATGTAGCGAACTACGTAGGCAAGGCGGCTATCTTCACGCACTTGCATGGCCTGGGAACTATAAATGCGTCGTTCGTTGGTCTGCAATACCCGTATAATCAGCTTGCGCAGCATATTGTCTACAAAAAAGTCCTTGTATGGATGGTCTTCTGCGAACAGGAACATCAGGCGTTGGAGAATGTGGAAAATGGCGGAGTCATTCACAAAATGGAAGTTGTAATCCATCAAACCCCACTGTGACCCACTCTCCTTCGGCATGGATTCGTTCATCCAGTCGAGTACTTCAGCGATTTTTTCTTCTGAAATGGCCATGGCCAGGCAGCGCGTGGGGTTCCGGGTGTCAGCCTCCGGGAAATCGATACACATCACTTCCCTCGAAGGTAAGATCAGGGATTCACCTGGAAGGAACTGGAACGATTCGTAATCCCTCAGGTGCATCACCTTCTTCCCTTCGATCATGCTGGCCAGCACGGGCTGGTCGAATTGCAGCAATACCCTTTCGGCCTGCTGGTGGGTTTCGAAGATATGCAGGGCGGCGTTATTGAGGGTATAAGTGGTCTGGTTCTCGACCAGGGTTTCCAACCTGCGGTTTCGTAAGAATGTTTGAGGTAGCCGCATACCCATTCCTGAATTGATAAATTTTTAACTCCGTCATTTATAAAAGTATTAAAAACAAGCAGATAGAATGTTAAAAAAGCAACAAATGATAG
>CAZUZE010000414.1:0-1118 GCA_964624565.1 uncultured Robiginitalea sp. | reverse complement strand
CTATTCGGCAGGATTGGTCAGAGCCTCCCGGCCGGCACGGGTTATTTTGGGGTACTATTTTTCGGTGCCCCGACCCAAATCAGGGAACCGGCTTTGATTCAATAAGTACAACGAAAACAGACTAAACAATGAGTACAACCGCAACCACTGAAAAAAAAGCCCTGCAAAAACCCAAATTCAAGGCTCAGTACGACAATTTTATCGGAGGCAAATGGACACCCCCGGTTAAAGGACAGTATTTCGACAACATTTCCCCTGTAGACGGGAACAGTTTCACGAAAGTGGCCCGCTCCTCCGCAGAAGACATCGAACTGGCCCTCGACGCCGCCTGGGCGGCAGCCCCTGAGTGGAACAGCTCCTCGGCCACCACGCGCAGCAACCTGCTCCTTAAGATCGCCGATGTTATGGAACAAAACCTGCAAGATCTGGCCCGGGCTGAAACCTGGGACAATGGCAAACCCCTGCGTGAAACCCTGGCCGCCGACCTGCCGCTGGCCGTAGACCATTTCCGGTACTTCGCCGGGGTGATCCGCGCCGAGGAAGGTACCGCCAGCGAGCTCGATGCGCAAACCGTAAGCCTGAACATCTGGGAACCCCTGGGGGTGGTCGGCCAGATCATTCCCTGGAACTTCCCCTTGCTGATGGCCGCCTGGAAAATCGCCCCGGCCCTTGCCGCAGGCAACTGCGTGGTGCTGAAACCAGCTGAACAAACCCCGGTCGGGATTCTGATTCTGATGGAACTTATCGAGGGCATCCTGCCTGCAGGAGTACTCAATGTTGTGAATGGTTTCGGCGTTGAGGCAGGAAAGCCCCTGGCCTCGAATCCGCGTATTGCCAAGGTGGCATTTACCGGTGAAACCACCACCGGCCAGCTGATCATGCAATATGCCTCCAAAAACATCATTCCCGTGACCCTCGAACTCGGCGGCAAATCGCCTAACATCTTTTTTGAGAGCGTGATGGACGCCGACGATGAATTTTTCGACAAATGCCTGGAAGGGGCAGCCCTGTTTGCCCTGAACCAGGGCGAGGTATGCACCTGCCCCTCGCGCATGCTTGTACAGGAAAGCATTTACGAGCGTTTTATGGCCCGCGTGGTGGCCCGGGTAAAAGCCATT
>CAZUZE010000413.1:0-1958 GCA_964624565.1 uncultured Robiginitalea sp. | reverse complement strand
CGGGCCGAGAACGCCAAGGGATAGGCCTTACCAGTTGAGCCTCCACAACGGGAATGAAATAAAGGCCTTTCCAGTCTCCTTTACCGGGGATTTAAAACAGCTTAAGGTCCTTCCCAAGGCAGACTTGTTTAAGGGTGTGAATATCATCACCCTCCTGGACCAGAACGGAAGGCCCCTTTTGGAGCGCCTGTATTTCAACGATAGGGGATTTGAGTATTTTGAGACCTTTCAAGCGAAGGCCGTCATCGACTCAGGGCAGGTTTCGATAACTCTTGAAATCCCGGGCCTGAAGGCAGGGGCTTTCAGCAGCCTGAGCCTTTCTGTACTACCCGACAACACAAATTCTTACGGGCACCACCACAATTTGCCCTCCTACACCCTGCTCCAACCCTATGTCCGGGGGCCCGTACAAAATGCAGGGTACTATTTTCAGGACATCGATGCCCGAAAGCGCTACGACCTGGACAACCTGCTGATCACCCAGGGCTGGAGCAGTTATTCGTGGAACACTGTCCTGAACCACCCCCCCAGCTACCGATACGATTTTGAAAAAGGCATCAGTTATACCGTCAGGTTCAACAAACGCGATAGTGACGATTTCTATATCTATCCCACGGTCAATACCCCCTCACAAATGTTGAAATTACAGGATGGGGAAGTGGATTTTACCGTGGAGGAATTCTATCCGCAGGAGGGCGAAACACTTGCGATCTCGGAAATTTTGAAAGATGGGGGAACACGGCCCCCGGGTGCTGCAGTACATTTTAAACCCGCGGGAATCCCCAGATTTGCCCCGGATTTCGATATTTCACTCCCTACCCTCATGCCGGAATCACTCACAGAGGTGGAATTCCCTCCGATTTCCTTTGAAAATCTCGAAAAGCTCCAGATGCTGGACGAGGTGGTGGTGACCAAAAAAAACCAGGAAACCCGCATGGAGAAACTCCGGGACCGCAGCAACGGAAGACTGGATTTTTTTGAATTGGACGACCCGAGAAGAAATCAAACCCTGAGTTCCTATTTAAGCGGTCGCGGGTTTATCGTCAGTGAGGCTATGGGCCAGGTCTCGATCACGGCCCGCAACCCGAACAGCCCCAACAATCCCAGGCCCATCGTTTATTTGGATGGCATCCTGCTTCAGGATTTCACCCTGCTCTATAATTTCCAGCTCAATGATGTGGATTATATCGAGATAAACAGATCCGGGATTGGTTCGGGAATAATGGGGGGTGGGGGCGTTATCCGAATCGTTACGGATCCAAGGTTTCGGTTTGCCCGAAGAAGCGGACCGCTTTCTTTTAACGAATACGAGGTCCCCCTGGCCTATGGCGTTCAAAAACGCCTTTACACCCCCGTCTATTCCTCCTACAGCAGTCCTTTTTTCCGAAAATACGGCACTGTGGACTGGCATCCGGATGTGCGCCCCGATGAAAACGGCAAGCTTCACTTTAAGATAAAAGACTACGGCCTGGAACGCCTCCGGGTATTTGTTGCTGGAATTGTAAATGGCAACGCCTATGCCCTTGGCAGTTTTACAGTCATGCCGGGAAAGGATTCTTCAACGGCCCAGTGACATAAGGTTTTGCTTAAAATCGCCTATCACCCGATCTACAAACACCCCCTGCCCGAAGGACACCGCTTTCCCATGCAGAAATACGAGCTGCTGCCCCAGCAGCTCCTGCATGAAGGCACCTGCGGCCCGGAAAACTTCTTCGAACCGGGAATGCCCGAAGAGGCGGATATCCTCAGGGCACATACCCGGGAATATTTCAGCGCCCTGAAGGCAGGTGAACTGACCGCCCGTCAGATGCGCAAGGTGGGTTTCCCCTGGAGCCCGGAACTTGTACAGCGGGAACTCCGCATTGCGCAGGGCACTATCGAAGGCTGCCATTTTGCCCTGGAATACGGGGTGGCTATGAATATTGCCGGGGGGACGCACCACGCCTATTCCAACCGGG
>CAZUZE010000412.1:0-1962 GCA_964624565.1 uncultured Robiginitalea sp. | reverse complement strand
CGCGACGCGGTCGAGAGCGACAGCGCCGACGCCCACCAGATCGCCGACATGGTCGGCCAGGACGCCGCCCTGAGCGCGCGCCTGCTGCAGGTCGCGAACAGCCCGTTGTATCGCGGCCGCATCGAGATCGACAGCCTGCGCATGGCGGTGACCCGGCTGGGCAACAAGCTGGTGCGCAGCCTGGTGGTCAGCCTCGCGATGAAACAGATCTTCCAGGCCACCTCGGACGCGCTCGACCGGCAACTGCGGCGCATCTGGGACGACAGCCTGCAGGTCGCGGCGATCAGCCGGGTGCTGGCAAACAACCTCGCGCAGGTCGACAGCGAGCAGGCGATGCTCGCCGGGCTGGTGCACAACATCGGTGCCCTGCCCATCCTCACCCGCATCGACGACGAGCTGGGCTTCGACGCCAACGACTGGGTGATCGAGAAGTTGGTCGACGAGTTGGCCCCGGAGATCGGGCACTGCATCCTGCAGGCCTGGAACTTCCCCGCCTTCCTCGCTGCGGTACCGCAGGACTGCCAGGACCTCGACCGTGACCCGACGCCGGCCGCCGACTACAGCGATGTGGTGCTGGTGGCGCGCCTGCAGAATCTCGCCGGCACCGACCACCCGCACGCCGCCGTCGACTGGAGCAAGGTGCCGGCCTTCGCCAAGGTCGGACGCGAACCCGAGGTGCTGATGGTCGACGTCGCCGGACCCGCCGAGGAAATCGCCGGAGTCCGCGCCATGCTCGACGGCTGAGCCGTGTCAGAATACGCCGTTTGTCGCTGCGAGGACGATCGGCATGGAGGACTTGAGGACCAGTGAGGCCTGGCGGGTGTTTCGCATCCAGGCCGAGCTGATCGACGGCATCGAGACGCTGAGCGGGCTGGGGCCCGCCGTCAGCGTGTTCGGCAGCTCCCGCCTGCCCCAGGACTCGCCCCACTGCGTCGCCGCCACCGAACTGGCCGGCAAGTTGGCGCACAACGGCATCGCCGTGATCACCGGCGGCGGCCCCGGCGTGATGGCGGCGGTGAACCGCGGCGCCCATGGCAACGGCGCCACCTCGGTGGGCCTGAACATCGCCCTGCCGCACGAGCAGCGCCCCAACCCCCACCAGGACATCAGCCTGAACTTCCGCTACTTCTTCGTACGCAAGCTGATGTTCGTGAAGTACGCCGTCGGCTATGTGATCTTCCCCGGTGGCTACGGGACGCTGGACGAACTGTTCGAGGCCCTGACGCTGGTGCAGACGGGCAAGATCCGGCGCTTTCCCATCGTGCTGGTGGGCCACGACTACTGGGAGGGGCTGCTGGCCTGGCTGCGCGGCCGCGCCTTGGCCGCCGGCTGCATCGTCGCCGAGGACCTGGAATTGTTCCAACTGGTGGACACCCCGGACGAGGCGCTCGAGATCATCTGCCGCCACCGCGACGCCCAGGTCAGACCCGTCGCGGGCGAGCGCCGCCAGGGCGACGGCATGGAGATCTGAGCACCACCGCCCCGGGGACGGGATCGGGACAGGACCGGGGCGGGCTACTTGGCGGCGGGCTCCACCGGCGCGGCGAACAGGTCGTCGACCTCTTCGAGGGTGAGGTCGGCGTCGTCCAGGGTATCGGCGAGGATCTCGTCCGCGACCGGTCCGGACTCGGTCTGGGGCGCCGCGTCGGCCGCCGGCCCCGCCGCCTCGACATCGGCCTCGGTCCCGTCTGATTCGTCACCCGGCGGCGCCAGTTCGTCCACCGTGCCGTCCGCCGCCTCGGGTTGGCTGGACTCGGGCGCCGCGGCGGCGTCGGGCGACTCCGCCGGTTCGTCCTCGGGCAGCGCAAAGGTGGCCGAGTACTCGTTGAGGATGCGGCTCATGGTGTTCATGGTGACCTGCAGCTCTTCCGCCAGACGCTCGTTCTCGGCGCGCAGGCGCTCCAGCTCGCCGGTGTGGGCCGGGTCCGCCGCCTCGGCGGCCCGCGCGACATCGAGCCGCCA
>CAZUZE010000411.1:0-1962 GCA_964624565.1 uncultured Robiginitalea sp. | reverse complement strand
GCCCCCCACATAAAAGTACGAGGAAGGCCTGGTACAGGATGACGCTGAAGGTGCAGGAAGCAGGCAGATCCAGTTTCATAGTGTGACATTCAGGGCTCCCTACCCGGCATCCCCCTCGCCCCTGTTACCAGAACCAGATGACGACCCCGGCAGTCAGGGCCAAAAGGATCACTGCGAGGTACCTGTAATTCCTGTACCAGGGAAGGGCCCTCAACTCTTCCGTTTCCGAAGTAAAGAGTTCCTTCTTATAAGTGTACTCCGCGACCTTTTCGGGGTCCGGTTCCGAGGTCGACAGGCTAACCGCCACATGGATCAGCACGCTGACCAGGAACAGGATATTTGCCTTTGCCAGGAAATGGAAGTCATTCAGGTAAGGCCAGAGATCAAAAGAGGCGGAGAGGATCATAAACAGGGCGAAGATCCCCCCTATGATCAGGCTGACAAATGCCCCGGTGGCATTCGCGCGTTTCCAGAACAGTCCGAGGATGAACGCCGAGACCACTGGCGGGCTCGTAAAGGCGATGACCAGCTGAAGGTACCCCCAGAGCGAGTCACTGACCTTTTCGATGAAGGGCACCCAGGCCGAAGCGAGGATGACCAGCACCAGGGTGGCAATCTGCCCGGCACGCACCAGCTGCTTGCTGGTCAGCTGGGGGTTGAACTCCCGGATGAAGTCCATCGTGATCAGGGTGGAGGCCGAATTGAACGTAGCGGAAACCGAGGACATCATCGCGGCGAGCAACCCCGCGACAACCAGGCCCAATATCCCAGTGGGAAGGAGCTGGAAAAGGAGCACCGGATAAGTAAGGTTCGGACAATCCGACAAGTTCTCACACATACCCCCGGAGGCCAGCGGATAGTTCAGGGTGGAGATATCGAGGTTGTTGAACAGCAGCAGCGCCAATACCCCCGGCACCACCATTATAAAAAGTACGGGGAGCTTGAGCAACCCGGCAAAAAGGGCGCCCCAACGCCCGTGGTTCAGGTCCTTGGCCCCCAGGACGCGCTGGACCATAAACTGGTTGTTGGCCCAGAAATAAAACCCGAGCAGGGCCACCCCGGATACCAGCCCCCACCAGGGCATAAATTCATCGTTGTTGGGGCGCACCAGGCTGAAGACTTCGTCGGAGGTCTGGGGAATATACTTTCCTTCCGCAGCCCGGTCCCCAAAGTTGACCTCCCCGGCGGCGAGCATCCCGTCCAGCCGCTCCATCATGGTGTTCCAGCCCCCGCCCAGTTCCTCGAAGGCAAAATAGGTCAGCAGGCAGGAACCGATAATAAGGAGGATCGCCTGGATCACCTCGGTCTGTATCACCGAATTCAACCCTCCTGGGATCGTGTAGGCCGCCGCTGCAATGGCCAGGATAATGATGATCAGTGTGGAACTGGTTTCCGGAAAGAGAAGTTTGAGCACGATGCTCCCCACATACAGCCCGGCTGCGGTGTCCACCATGACATTCCCGATGATGGTGATCAGCGAAAAGTAGTACCTCGAGCGTTTGTCATAGCGCTTCTGAAGGAACTCCGGCATCGTATACACCCCGGATTTCAGATAGAAAGGAAGGAAAAAAATGGAGAAAAAGATAAGGATTACGACCGCATACCACTCGTAGTTATAAACATTGACATTCGTCTGGAATCCGTCGGAAGCCAGTCCCACGAGGGTGGAACTCGAAATATTGGCAGAGAAGAGGGCAATGCCCACGATGGGCCAGGTCATGGTCCTCCCCCCCAGGAAGTAATCTTCTGAACTGCTCCTTTTGGATTTTGAAATACCGTAAATAATGATCCCGACCAGGTATACGACAATCACTACCAGGTCCAGCGTTCCTAATCCGCCCATAAAAAAAGATTTAGTTCGTTTTGCTTAGTCAGTTGGCGGGGGAAGGCCGTGCCTTCCCCCGCCCTCAAGATAGGAACTTTATACTTTCTGCGAAAATCAGGCGGATGGGAATACTCACG
>CAZUZE010000410.1:0-1974 GCA_964624565.1 uncultured Robiginitalea sp. | reverse complement strand
GCTCCGAACCCCGGTAGCCCGCTACTGCGCCGAATGCGGATTCGGGATGGACGATTTCACCTCGCAGGATACCAAGCCACTGGTGGAGCGGCGGCCGGAGTTGTTTGAGTAGCCGGATTACATGCAATTACCCAGACCGGTTCTTTTTGTTTTTACCGCCTTGCCGCTTAATCAAAAAATGGCGTCCTTTGTAATAAACAAAGGCATTTAATGATTTCATTTCCCCACGTGTATGACAGTCTGGCCGAATTCATGGCCGGCCTAGACCCTTCCAGGGTCCTGGAATTCCATGCTCCGGATGATGTTCAGGAACGTGTAGAAGCGTTGCTGGAAAAAAAGCGGGAAGAAGGATTGAGCGCAAAGGAAGAAGATGAATTGGAACATTACTTCATTTTGGAACATATTGTTCGCCTGGCCAAATCCCGGGCCCGCCTTATTCTTTCCCAAGGCCAATCATGAGCAAACACATTTCAAAACTGGTTTGACCACTTCGAGGTATCTAAAGATGGACTTCTGCTGCCGAAAACGGATATTGGCCGTGCTACAATCAAAGTATTATCGCTTAATGAAGTAAACCGGGTCCTGGAAAGAATTGATCTGATCGAAGCTGGTCTGTTTCCTTAGAATTAAGACTAACAGCTCATTAGAAAGCCGTTAGAGAGAGTTTTATGCGTTCTTCCAATTTCGATACGGATCAAACTTATAGTACTTCGGCCGCCGGTCGATCCGCACGTGCAGCCACGACACTCCGCCGCCGGCCGTGCTCAGCCAGCGCTTTCCTTCTTCGATCTCTTCGGCCAGACATTCCCCGACCCGCTGCCAGAAGGCATCCCGTTGTGCTGCAGGAGCCTGGCGGACCAAACTCGCCAGGTGGGTGTATACGGAGGCATCTCCCTGCGGCGTCGGGACCACCAGCCGGGCGTCGCCGCCGAGGTTGAGAAAATCGACTACCGGCTCCCCCTCAACAAAATGCGCGCGGAAGACATTGGGCTCCGGCCTGACCCGGGAAAAGTGGGGCGCGGCGATCACCACCATTTCATAGGGCTGCGACAGCATGGATTCCGTCAGGGGCGGATGCTCCCAGTATATGCCCTCGAATGGACTGTCGGCGAGCAGGGTGTTGTAGAATTGTCGGAAATCGGTGTTTTCCCGTAATTGCCGGATAAAATCGGCGAAAGTCATCCGGTCACCGTTTTGGAGTAGGTGGTAGTGGTGCTGGCTTTCCTGGAGGGTGGTTGATTGGGGTTCCCACATGGTTGACGGGTTGTTGATCGCTTGTAATAAGGAACTAAACACCTGAAAGATAACGTTTTAAAATCGAGTGCATCGAACTTAATTTGTACAGCAGAACAATTACTCCTATTTTGTACAGCAAACTGATTCTTTATGACCATCACCATTCCTGATGACCTTTACGCCTCCCTCGACATGAATGAGGAAGAACTGCTGCGGGAGTTGGCCATCGCCCTTTATGCCATCGGGAAAATATCCTTCGGAAAAGCCCGCCGCCTGGCGGGCTTGGATTGGTATCGGTTCCGTGAGCTGCTTACTGACCGGGATATACCTGTGCATTACGATACGGAACAGTTCGAAGAGGATCTTAAAAACCTCGAGTCCCTGCCTACCGAACCATGATTGTTGTGAGCGATACTTCCCCGGTTTCAAGTCTTTTTTGATCGGTCAGTTGCCGCCTGCGTACAAAGGCCTGCTTCCGTATTCACGAGCATTTGTTCCAGGCGGTGATAAGGCAAGCAGGGGAATAGCAGAAGATTTTCAAGGTTTCACCTCTCCCCAATCTAGTGCCGGAGGCACTAGAAGCCACTCGTAAGGACAGGTCTTTAGCCTGCCCAAAAAATTCATTTTTCCTGCACAGACTGTAGACAGACTAAAGTCTGCCCCACGAAAAAACCCCCATTTCTAAAATTTCTCCCCCCTCCTCCCCCATTTTATACCGGGCTTTATTGGTTTTGTCGG
>CAZUZE010000409.1:0-1974 GCA_964624565.1 uncultured Robiginitalea sp. | reverse complement strand
CTTGCCAGCCGGTGACTTACGGTGCACGCTGGGTGCGCTCGTCCGACGACCTGGAGAAAGAAGGGGTGCAGGTATACCCGGGAGCCGGGACCCTGAAGGTGATACAGAACAAGGCCCGGCAGAAGTTGTTTTACCGGGACTCTGGAATCCCCACGGCCCCTTTCAGCCGCTTTGCCTATACGGGCGAAATCGCGGACAGCATCCAAAACGGGGGGCTATCCTTTCCCTTTGTATGGAAGAGCGCCCGCTTCGGCTACGACGGACAGGGGGTGAAAATCGTGCGTACCCCGGAAGACCTCTCCTCCCTTCCCAACGTGGAGTGCATCGCCGAGCAGCTGGTCCCTTTCAAAAATGAGCTCGCCGTGATCGTGGCCCGCAACGTCAACGGGGACACCCGGACCTATCCGGTAGTTGAAATGGAATTCCACCCCGAGGCGAACCAGGTCGAATACGTCCTCTGCCCGGCGCGCATCCCCGAAGAAGTCGCCCTGCGGGCACAGGAGGTCGCGCTGAAGGTGTCCGACCACCTGGAACATGTGGGACTGCTTGCCGTAGAGCTTTTCCAGACGGAGGATGACGCCATACTGGTCAATGAGGTGGCCCCGAGGCCCCACAACAGTGGCCACTACAGTATCGAGGGAAGTTATACCAACCAGTTTGAGCAGCACCTGAGGGCCATCCTGGGGCTCCCGCTGGGAAAAACCGACAGCAAGGTCTCTGCCGTAATGGTGAACCTGGTCGGGGCCGAGGGATTTTCCGGACAGGTACATTACCAGGGCCTTGAACAAATCCTCGGGCTCCCCGGGGTAACCCCTCACATTTACGGCAAGAAGCAGACCCGGCCGTTCCGTAAAATGGGGCATGTGACCATCGTGGACCCCAGTATCGAAACAGCCAGGGAGCGGGCGGGGAAGGTAAAAAAAGGCATTGTAGTTATTTCAAAGCAGCAAACAACATGAAGAAAGTAGCCGTTGTAATGGGAAGCACCAGCGACCTCCCGGTCATGCAGGAGGCCATCGACATCCTCTCGGAATTCGGGATCGAAACGGTCGTCGATATCGTCTCGGCCCACAGGACCCCGGAGAAACTGGCGCAATTCGGAAAAGGAGCCCATAATGAGGGCATCGCGGTCATCATAGCAGGTGCCGGAGGGGCGGCCCACCTTCCGGGCATGCTCGCTGCCTATTCCCCATTGCCGGTTATCGGAGTGCCAGTCAAAAGCAGCAACTCCATCGACGGCTGGGATTCCGTCCTCTCCATACTCCAGATGCCAGGAGGGGTCCCGGTGGCCACTGTGGCCCTGAACGGGGCAAAAAACGCCGGCATCCTCGCCGCCCAGATTTTAGGCTGCCAGCAGGAGGCCCTGCTCCAAAAGGTTCAGGCCTATAAATCAGACCTTCAGGACAAGGTGGCCCGCGGCGCCCGGGATGTGCAGTCCCGATTTAATTCCTGAAGGGATCCTGAGAAAAGCAAGTCCAATTTCCATTTACCCATCACCACCATGAGCAATCCGTTACTGGAAGCCTTTGACCTTACTCCTTTTTCGCGCATCCGCACCGAGCATTTCAAGCCCGCCTTCGAAGCAGCCCTGGCAGCGGCGCGGGAAGAAATTGACGCGATTACCGCAAACCCGGAGGCCCCTACTTTTGAAAATACCATCGAGGCCCTGGATTATTCCGGCTACCACCTGGAACGCGTCTCCGGCGTTTTCTTCAACCTGAATTCAGCCGAGACCAACCCGGAAATCCAGAAACTCGCCCAGGAAATATCCCCCATGCTGGCGGCATTTGGCAATGACATCACCCTGAACGAACCGCTTTTCAAACGCGTGAGGGAAGTCTACGAAAACACGGATATGAAGGGGCTATCCCCGGAACAGCAGATGCTGCTGACCCGTAAATTCAGGCATTTCCAGCGCAACGGCGCCCTGCTGTCCGCCGCGGATAAGGAGGAGCTCAGGAACATTGACAAGGC
>CAZUZE010000408.1:0-1997 GCA_964624565.1 uncultured Robiginitalea sp. | reverse complement strand
GCATTGGTCCCGTGTGGAAATACCCCGGCATCCGTCCCGAAAGCGATGGGAACGCCTGCTTTATAGGCCCTCGCAAAGGTGTTTTGTATCTGGGGGCCGATCTCCCGGGCCTTCTGTGCGACTACCGGGGGGAAAAACCCGGGGGTTTCGGCATTTCGGGCCGCTTCTTTTCCTGCCGAAATGGTCGGAACCATAAAGACCCCGTTTTCCTTCATCAGTTCCATGGTCTCATCGCTCATCAGGGTTCCGTGTTCAATGGTCTGAATGCCCCCCTTGATAGCCCGCTGCATGCCTTCGTCCCCGTGGGCGTGGGCAGCAGTGAGCATGCCGTAGTCACGGGCGGTTTCCGTGATGGCGCGTATTTCCTCCACCGTAAACTGTGGGTTCTGCCCGTTTTTCGCGACACTGAGGACGCCCCCGGTGGCCGTGATTTTTATGACGTCAGCTCCCTCTTTATAGCGCTGTCGCACCGCCTTGCGTCCCTCTTCGGGGGAATTGACCACCCCATCTGCCGGCCCGGGATCCCCCATGAGTTCCAGATTCCTTCCATTGGTGGGGTCGGCATGTCCGCCGGTGGTGCCAATGGCCTTGCCTGCCGTAAAAAGCCGCGGACCGGGGGTCAGGCCAGCTGCGATCGCCTTGCTCAGGGCGATATTCACCCCGGTCCCGCCAAGGTCGCGGACCGTGGTAAACCCTGCCATCAGGGTCCTGCGCGCGTACACCGCAGATTCAAAAGCCACATCGGCCGGGTTCAGCGTGAACCGTTTGACATACGTCGCAGGGTTAAACTCGGTCTCAATGTGAACGTGCAGGTCGATAAGCCCGGGAAGGACGGTAAGGCCCCTGAGATCCAGGACGGTATCCGCGGCTGTCCCCTGCCGGTAGCCGTCCCGAACCTCGAGGATGCGGTTTCCCTCCACTACCAGGGTTTTCTCTTTGAGGATCTTGCCCGATTGGACGTCGAGCAACTGTCCGCACTGCACGTATTTCTTTTGTGCGAGGCCGGTGGAAACAAAGCCCGCTAACAGTAAGGTAATGAGGTATTTCATAAGGGTTGGTTATTCGTTATTGATCCCGACGGATTCGCTGCTCCCAGGCCCAGGCCGAGCGCATGGCATCGTCCAGGGAAGATTCCGCCTTCCAGCCGAGCACCTTGTTCGCCTTCTCGGTATCTGCATACGCCGTGACGACATCCCCCGGCCGGCGACCCACTACTTTATACCTCAGCGCAAGGCCGCTTACCCTCTGAAAACTCTCAATGACCTCCATTACGGAACTTCCTGTACCGGTACCCACGTTGAAGACTTCATAGTTGGCCGGATTCTCCCCGTTTAAAAGGCGTTCCATGGCTACCAGGTGGGCCTTTGCCAGATCCACCACATGGATGTAATCCCTGATACAGGTCCCATCGGGAGTCGGGTAATCATCCCCGAAGACCGACAGTTGTTCCCGCAGCCCGATCCCGGTCTGCGTGATGAAAGGGACCAGGTTCTGTGGGATCCCCAGGGGCAGCTCCCCGATCTCGGCAGAGGGATGGGCCCCAATCGGGTTGAAATAGCGCAGTGAGATGGCCTGAAGCCCGGGCCTCACCCTGCAGGTATCCCGGATGATTTCCTCCCCGATCTGCTTTGTGTTTCCATACGGGGATTCGGCCTCCTTGACGGGGGCGTTCTCTGTTATGGGCATGGTTTCCGCCTGCCCGTAGACCGTACAGGAAGAACTGAAGATGAAATGGGCTTTCTTTTTGCCTGTGAGTTCCTGGAGGAGGTAGATCAGCGTCGCCAGGTTGTTTTCATAATACAACAGAGGTTCTTCGACACTTTCCCCCACCGCCTTGGAAGCGGCAAAATGAATGATACCCGAAAGGTCCGGATAGCGGCTGAAAAAAGCCCTCACGAGCCCGCGATCCCTCAGGTCGAACTTCTCAAACCGGGGGCGGACCCCCGTGATTCGTTCGATCCCGTCCACGACGTTTTCGGAGGCATTCGAGCAGTTGT
>CAZUZE010000407.1:0-2011 GCA_964624565.1 uncultured Robiginitalea sp. | reverse complement strand
GTTACCTTCAATTCCAGGATCGCAGCCGTAGAGCTGTAAACCAGGAAGTGGCCATCAACCCGAATGCCTTCGAAGGGGAAGGCATAATATCGAACCATATCGGGATAAGAGGTAGTGATGACCGGGCCCTCATAATAGGCTGACGGGTCATTTGCCCAATGTTGTCCTTCCATGAACCCTATCCCCAGGCTTCCGCCGGTATCGGTAGAAAATTCAACTCCGGCCCCGGGCTGGTCGAAATGGAACTCGTAGCCTTCGTCGAGCGTAAACTGCGACCGTTGCATAGCGGCGGCATAGGTTGTGTAAAGCGGCGCTCCGGCTCGGGCTTCCAGATTCGAAAGGAAAGGCCTTTCGGCAGGAGGCTGGCGGCAGGAAACAATCAGTGATAGTAAAATCAAAAGAACCCAATGAACCCTCATGATGGAATTTTTTGAGACTCACCAAAACGGGGGAATCCTGGCAGGTGAATTTCAGAAAAATAATGATTTCAGTGATCACCAAGGTAAACCGGCGTACCTTGTTCCGGCTGGCAGCCCATTGCTGGTCTTTTTGGGCCCCCCTTTTCTCAGGCTAATCTCCCTTCTACGGAGGCTATTTGAGATTTTCAGTTGGAACTAGTCCAAACTTAGTTTAATTTGAGGGAGCGAAAAGAACCTTGACCATGGATTCCCTCTGCCGGCAATCTGCAGCCCGATTTTTGGCTGTTTTAAGTTGGGCTTTTTCCAGCATGGCCATCTGCCTGGCTCAGTCCCCCCTTTCTGAAGACCTGCCGGCAGTTGCTTGTGAAACTATCCTGCCTGTTGATGAAGCCAAGGGGTTCGGAGTCCGCACGCAGCTTTGGCCGGGGCAGGTCATTCCCTATGTTTTGGAAGAAAATATGCGCCCTGACATCCGGCAAAAGGTGTTGGAGGCCATCACTGTCATCAATGCCGAAACGAATGTTTGCCTGATACCGAGGCTTAATGAACGCGACTATGTGGATGTTTTTGCCTCCACCGAAGGCGTTTTTTATGCCTTTGTAGGCAAGGATGTTGAAAATGAATCCCAGCCGGTCGCCATAGGGCCGTATTTGAACGTGATCCTCCACGAGTTCGGTCATTCTTTCGGCTTGCTTCACGAACACCAACGGCCGGATCGCGATGCCTTTATTAAAATCATTTATGAAAATGTAAGTTCCAGATTTATCCGCCAGTTCGACATCGTCCAGAACAATAATACCTTGGCGGCCGGTCCTTACGATTACAGTTCCATCATGCACTATGGTCCAAAGGCTTTCACCTGGAATGGCCTGCCGACCATTGAGCCGAGAGACACCTCAGCGATTTTGGGTAATAACCGGTACAGCCCGGGAGATATTCGGGCCATCAATTTGCTTTACCCTGATTCTACGCTCGATTGCGATGCCATCGCCCGCTCCCGGCCACCGGTAGCCAAATTCCGGTATTCGGTGAGTGATGCCTATGTTTGTGCGGGTTCCCTCATTCAGTTCCGGGACGCCACCGTCGGACCGGGGCCTTCAACCTTGCGCTGGCATTTTGAGAACGGCGTGCCTGCAACGTCAGAAGACGCCAGTCCTGTTGTTTCCTTTACTGAGCCGGGCCTGCACCTGGTGACGTTAGAGGCTTCCAATGCCTATGGTAGTTCGGTGTATAAATCCCTGGTCGAAGTGAGTGATCCCCGAAGCCTGCCTTTCGTGTTATTTCCCAATCCCAATGACGGGCACTTCACGGCTTCCGGGTACTTTCAGCCACATCAGCCGGTCGAGGTTCAGGTTTTTAGTGCTGCCGGGACCTTGGTACATACCTACCGGGAAGATTTGACCACCTGCAATTGGGAAAAGGAAATCGCCTTGCCTACAAGTCTTTCCAGCGGGTATTACCTGGTGCGGTTTGTCGCCGGCAATGATATCCGGGTGGTCAGGGTGATAGTAGACCAGAACTAAGGACAAGGGGTTTCTATTTGCCATTCCTTAAGGGGAAAGCTCAACATTCCTGCCTTCATGCGCGTTGCT
>CAZUZE010000406.1:0-2015 GCA_964624565.1 uncultured Robiginitalea sp. | reverse complement strand
TCAGGGGCTTCGACAATGTGTTCCACCTGGGGCAGGTGAGCGCCCTGGATGGAAGGATAAGCCTGGTGGAAAAGCTGGATGGAACCTATTTCCCCGATTCAAAATCATGGAAGGAAAAGGAAAATGAATCCATTCTGAGGATGGACAGTGTCTCCATGGACCTGGCCGGATTCGGTAGGCTTCAGGATCTGAGCGGCATACTATCCAGGAACCATGATACCCTCGTGATCCGGCACCTTCGATTTATGATGGGAAATTCCGATTTCATGGTCAATGGGGAAGTCTCTAATCTGCTGAGTCTGTTCGCTGAATCGGACAGTTCCATCGTGGCCTCCCTCGCGATTGTCTGCGACACCTTCGATCTGCCCCAATTCCTTTCCTTCGATCCATCTATCGGAGAGAGCTTCCCCTACCGGATCACCGGGGTCGATATGCAAATGCGGGCATTGACCACCCGGAATAAATTGCTTGATTTTGAAACCAATCCCGAGATTGAATTCGGGATCGGCCACCTGAAGGCAACTGTAGAGAATCTCTTTCCTGAGGTTGACATTCGCAGGGGCACCATGCTGCTTTCTGAGCTGGATGAAATGACCTGCCTGGCATTTGATGGATTCACCCTGGAGGTAGCCGGAGGGAATGTGGAGGCAGGGGTAACCTACAGGGCAATGAAAAGCGGACCTGATCATCTGGTCGTCGATGCGGAAATCACAGGCCTCGATCCGGGGTTGATGTTCTTCAGCTATGCCGACAGCGTACCCCCGGTTGCCCGGGGCATTTTGAATGCCTCTGCACATGCCGACCTTGAGCTCAACACCGACTCGGTTGATTTTAAACACATCTTCCTGGATGCGAATAGCCTTATGTTCCGGACCCGGGAAGATACCTTCGACCTTGCCGGGTTTGTGTTGGAGGCTTCTGAAGTGAGCTATTCCAATAACCGGAATCCTTTCGAGGATCTGTCCGCCAGCCTGCATCTGATGGCCGGAAAGTTGCATACCGGCAGCTTTCACCTGGAGGATGTCGCCTATTCGGTTGATGCTGAGCGGGGCCTGTATACCATTTATCCCGAGAAAGTGCGTTTTTTTGGGAAAGAGGGGGTGGGGATCTATGAAATGAGGCCCTTTGCGGATGGCCCCAGTTATCGGGTCAAATACAGGGTGAACAATTTCCAGATTGAAAACCTGCTGCAAACGATACTGAAAGACACCGTGCTTACAGGCCCCATGGACATAGATCTGGATTTGACCCTGTCGGCGCCGGGAAGAAGCGAGATGCTGCGCTATCTGGACGGCACGGTCAGGATGAGCGGCCAGGGAATAACCATTTATGGCATCGACCTCGACAACCTGGTTACAAAATACAATAAAAGCCAGAAATTCAATCTTGTGGATGTGGGGGCTGTTGCCCTCGCAGGTCCTGTTGGTCTTGCAATTACAAAAGGATCTCAGTTTGCAAATCTGGCCATCGGGAGCTTCGGCAGGAGTACAGCAGTTACCGAAATGATCTCGGATTGGTCATGCACGAAGGGACGTTTCGTAATTGAGGATGTGGCTTTTACAACGGAGAAGATTCTAGTAGCCGTCAATGGATGGATCGATGTGGCGGCGGACAGCCTCGACATCACCATAGCCATTCTTGACAGGAAAAGGTGTGCAATCGTATCCCAAACACTGTCCGGTAAGCTTGATGACCCCGAAATGAGCGAGGTGGATGTTGTGGGGACAATGCTGGGTCCCGTCACGAACCTGCTGGAGTCAGCGAGTTTCAAAGATTGCAGGCCTTTCTACAAGGGCCGGCTGAACCACCCCGATCCGGGCAGGAAAAAATAGATCCCGGCGGGATCTGATTTGATACCTTCCAAACCAGCCCTTACTGTCCACCCTCCCGTTCAGCCTGGGCCTGTTGTATTTCCTCTTCCGATATCCATCCCCCACCCAGTGCCTTATAGAGAAACACATAGGCGTTCAGGTATTGCTGGTAGGTCTGGGAGGCGGCCAGCTCGGCATCGAACT
>CAZUZE010000405.1:0-2026 GCA_964624565.1 uncultured Robiginitalea sp. | reverse complement strand
TGTTCATTTTCACAATTTTGTTCGTTTGCATGGAAAACGGCCTTTTCTGAATCCTAGTATCCCGGGCGGAGAAAAATGAAGTTCCAGGCAAGAGGGGCCGGGTGGCGCCTCATCCTGGACCTCCAAAGTCAAAAACCTGTTAAAATAGTCGCGGATCCTTTAAATTTTGATAATTTTAAGGGTAGCTACGTACTAAAATCTCAATCCATGCCAAATTATTCGATTAAGGTAAACGGGGAAGTCCGTTCTGTAGAAGTTAGCGCGGATACCCCGCTTCTCTGGGTTTTGCGGGACCACCTGAACCTCCCGGGAACCAAATACGGGTGCGGAATTGCCCTGTGCGGAACGTGTACGGTGCATATGAATGGCAACCCGGTCCGGAGTTGTGTGCTGCCGATCGGCCAACTCAGGGACGCGGAAATCACAACGATAGAAGGACTTTCCGAAGACGGGTCACACCCGGTCCAAAAGGCCTGGAAGGCCGTGGATGTTCCCCAGTGCGGCTATTGCCAGGCGGGACAGATCATGTCCGCAGCCGCCCTGCTCGAACAGAACCCGAATCCCTCCGATACCGAGATCAGGGAGGCGATGAACGGCAATATTTGCCGCTGTGCCTCCTATCAGCGGATCAGTGAAGCGGTGGCGCTCGCCGCACGGGACTCTCATTCCTGAGCCCCTCCGGAAAATACTCTTAAGATTTAAACAGACCTGAAATGTCACATACGAAAAACGACCTGCGGTTCAGCCGAAGGGATTTTATGAAAACGACTTCCCTGGCAGGTGGCGGACTCCTGATAGGCTTTACGCTTTTTGAGTCCTGCAAGCCCAATGCCGAACCGGTAACAGACCTGGCCTCACTTAACTACAACGATTTTAACGCTTTTATCAAAATTGCCGACAACGGGGCGGTTACCATTTTTTCACCCAACCCGGAAATCGGGCAGGGGGTGAAGACTTCCATGCCGATGATCATTGCCGAGGAACTCGATGTCGAGTGGAAGGACGTACATGTGGTGCAGGCCCCATTGGATACCAAAAACTTTACACGGCAGGTGGCCGGGGGAAGCCAGTCCATCAGGCAGGGTTGGGAACCCCTGCGGCAGACAGGGGCCACGGCCCGGCAAATGCTGGTCAATGCAGCCGCGGCCCAATGGGGGGTCGATCCCTCTGAATGCAAATCCCACAGGGGGGTAATCACCAATGCCAAAGGGGAAACCCTCACCTACGGCGATGTGGTAAACCAGGCGGCTGGGATGGAAATCCCTGAAGACGTCACCCTGAAAGCTGTTTCGGACTTCCATATTATCGGACAGGAAATCCCCAATGTGGACATCGATGAAATCATTACCGGAAAACCCCTTTTTGGGCTGGATTACAAGAAAGAGGGGATGCTTTACGCCTGCGTGGCACGACCCCCGGCCTTCGGCCAGACACTGGATTCCTTTGACGATTCCGAAGCCAGGGCCATCCCTGGTGTGAAGGAAGTAGTCCGTTTTGGCGACAAGGTCGCCGTGCTTGCCGTCGATACCTGGACGGCCATGAAAGGGAAGAAAGCCATCAGGGCCACCTGGAAATCAGAGGGTGAACTGGAGAGTACCGAAGGACACGACGCCATCCTCACCGGCCTGCTGGACGGAAAATCGTTCAACACCATGCGCAAGGACGGGGATGTCAAAAAGGCGTTTGCAGAGGCGGATTTTGTCCTGGAGCGTACCTACGAATCCCCTTTCCTGCCCCATAATTGCATGGAGCCCATGAATTTTTTCGCCGAGGTCACCCCGGAGAAGATCCATTTGGTCGGCCCAATACAAACCCCGGAGGGCACCGCCAACCGCATTGCCGAGTTGCTCGAAAGGGACCCGGGCGAAATCCACCTGGAAATGACCCGCCAGGGCGGCGGGTTTGGCAGGCGGTTGTACGGGGACTTTGCCCTTGAGGCCGCTGAAATTGCCAACCTGGCCCAAAAACCGGTTCAGGTGGTTTTTTCAAGGGAAGACGATATGGCCGACGGGATTTATCGCCCGGC
>CAZUZE010000404.1:0-2027 GCA_964624565.1 uncultured Robiginitalea sp. | reverse complement strand
CCGAATAGCGCAGGGTGCCCCCGGCCACATCCAGGGGGCTGTCAAAATTATTGGTAAACAGGCTGCCGGTGCCCAGGCCCTGCGGCCGCTCCACCCCAAGGGTGGAAGTCCACTGCGCAATCGCATTGAGTCCGACGTTGCTCTCCAGGGCACTGGTCACCCACCAGCCGATACCCAGTTCCTCTGCCAGGCCGATCCACTCCAGGCTGCCGGAATACCCCCCTACCAGGCTGGGTTTCAAAATGATGAATTGCGGGCGGATGGCGCGAAGCAGGCGGGATTTCGCTTCCGGGGGGAAACACCCGATGAGTTCTTCATCCAGGGCCACGGGAAGGGGCGTGCGCGCGCACAGGTCGGCCATTTCATGCGCCTGCCCGGGTGCTATGGGCTGTTCGATGGAATGCAGCTGGAACTCCGAAAGCCGTTTCAGGCGCTCCAGTGCCTCGCCCACCGGGAAGGCCCCATTCGCATCCACCCGGATCTCAAGGGAGGCCGCATCGAATTCCCGGCGGATTTCACGCAGCAATCCGAGTTCCTCCTCAAAGTCCAGGGCACCGATCTTCAGTTTAAGGCAGGTAAAACCCGTTTCCAGCTTTTCCCGGACCTGTTCTTTCATGAACCGGAGGTCCCCCATCCAGACCAGGCCGTTGATCGGCAGGGGCACCCCGCTTAGGAAGGGCGCCTGCGGAAACAGCACAAAGGGGTCCGGGCTTTGAATGGACCTTAGGGCCTGCTCCATCCCGAAAACGATGCTGGGATACTCCCGGTAGTTTTCTGAAATCCCGGGTTCCCCCGACTCCAGGTCCCTGCAGGCCCTGCTGAGCCGGGCCTCGTAATCCGGGAGGTCGTCGGGGCTGAGGCCCCTGAAGAGCCCCGTCTCGCCGATCCCCCAGCGCCCCTGGTCCTCGAGCAGGATGAAAAAGGTGTCCTTTTCGGTGAGCACGCCCCGGGAGGTGCCTCCGGGCCGTTTGAACTGCAGGGTGTATTTAAGGTAGGAAGCTTTCATACAGGCCCTCAAATTTACGTATATTTTTGGTCTGAAACGGAGCGATCCCATGGAAGTAACCAATAAGGTAATCTGGATAACCGGGGCCTCATCGGGCATCGGGAAATCCCTGGCCCTGCTGGCGGGGCAAAAGGGTGCCCGCCTGATCCTCTCGGGCAGAGACACCCGGCGGCTTGAGGAGGTGCGGGCAACGTTGAAAGATCCCGGCAGGGCGCACATCCTCCCGATGGACCTGGGCGATCTGGAGTCTGTCGAACATACGGTCGAAAAGGCCATTGCCTGCTTCGGGCGCGTCGATATCCTGGTAAACAATGCGGGGATCAGCCAGCGGTCCCTGATCCTGGAAACCGGAATGGACGTGTATGAAGCGCTAATCCGTGTGAATTACCTGGGCACCGTGGCCCTTTCCAGGGCCCTGCTCCCCTGGTTCGTCCGGCAGAAGGGCGGGCAATTCGCCGTGGTCACCAGCCTTATGGGAAAATTCGGCTCGCCTTTGCGCTCCGGGTACTGTGGCGCCAAACACGCCCTCCACGGCTTTTTTGACGTCCTCCGGATGGAACATGAAAAGGACGGGGTCGCGGTAACCCTCGTATGCCCCGGTTTTGTCAATACGGATATTGCGCGGAACGCACTTACGGGGGATGGCTCTCCACAGGGGCGGCAGGACGCCGCAACCGCAACAGGGATGGACCCGGACCGCTTTGCCGCAAAAATGCTCAGGGCCATCGAAAAGCGCAAATTCGAGGTGTATATTGGCGGAAGGGAAGTCGCCGGGGTATATGTCAGGCGTTTTTTCCCGCGACTGCTCCATAAACTCGTCCAGCGCAGCCGGGTCGTTTAGACTGTAAGGGATCCTCCTATTTCGGGCAGTTCGAGTTTTTTGCCCGCCTTGCGAAAGGCCTCCTCCGCCTGCTTCTCATCGATAACGATGTAGCCGAAGGTATTGTAGTGCACCCCCATAATTCGATCGCAGCCCACAAAGCCGGCGGCGTGGACCGCATCGGATACCCCCATGGTAAAG
>CAZUZE010000403.1:0-2040 GCA_964624565.1 uncultured Robiginitalea sp. | reverse complement strand
GTCCGCCAGAACGGCAGGGTTTTTACCGCTTGTTCAAGGCGTCCAAAGTATTCAGGGCGTACTGCAACGCAAGTGCGCCTGTGGCAATCATACGGTTGCGGGCGAGGAATGCGCAGAGTGCAACCGGAAAAAACAAGCTTTGCAGCGCAAGGCATCTGACCGGAATCCGGCATCCGGAGCTGAGGTTTCGTCTATCGCGCCGCCTATCGTTCACGCCGTTCTGCGTTCGACCGGTCAACCGCTTGATTCGCAGACGCAGGCTTTGATGACATTCAGATTCGGACATGATTTCAGCCGGGTGCGGGTGCATACCGATACGCAAGCAGCGGAGTCGGCGCGGCAGGTTAATGCATTGGCCTATACGGTTGGGCAGGCTATCGTAGTTGGAAGCGGGCGGTATTCACCCCATACCCGTGAGGGACAGCGGTTGGTGGCACATGAACTGGCGCACACGATTCAGCAGGATGGGCACCGGATTGCCATGGCCGGCGCGCTCAAAATCGGTAATCCAGGTGATCGTTATGAACAGGAAGCAGACCGTGTTGCTGAACAGGTGTCGGCGGCACCGGCGCAATCCGCGCCTGACGGCGCGCATGCCGTTGCACCGTTATCGACGCGCGCAGGACCGCTTCAGGTTGCGCGGTTAGTGGCAGGCGCTGAGGAGGCTCCGGAGCCGCTGATTCCGCTGGAGTCGGGCGTAACGCCAATGGCCAGCGGACCGGAATGCAGCCGGCAGCGAAATCGCGGCCAAAGCCTTCCTTTGGCGAGAACCGCTTTCCGGGGTGAACGTGGTTTTGCATCTATTCCTTCAGATGGTCATCCCGGGCCAGGCGGGCTGTTAGTAACCGGAAATTCCGTTTCAATCAAGATCAGTGCGCGCTGGGAGGAACAGATTCCTGATCCGGATCAGCGGCCGCCCGGTCAGCGCAGCAGAAGAGCGGACCGCCCGCAATACTACCTGAGCTTTAATGGGTGGGTTGATGATTGTGATGTTACGAACGCAGGAGGCCCGGCTTCCTCGATTCAAACCGCAAATCTTGCAATAGGGACAGAGCATACCGTCAACCTGACGAGCCTGATACCGGGCAGATACGGTTTGCAGGTTAATCCTTCCACGGCATCGGCTGAGCCCAATCGTGTTCTTGCCGGAACGTGCGAAGTGACTTAGGCGGCTGGGGCAGGTGAAAATATGAATAGGGCCGTGACCATAACCCAGCAGCAAACGACGTTTAAGCCGCCGCAGGTCTTTCCTGCCATACGGATGAACAGGCTGCAACGTCAGTGCGCCTGCGGTGACCACACAACCGCAGGCGGGGAATGTGCTGACTGCGCCCGGAAAAAAACAATGTTGCAGCGCAAGCTGACGGCGGGTGTGCATCATGATCCGCTGGAACAGGAAGCCGACCGGATTGCGGATCGGGTGCTGGCCATGCCGGCGTCGGCTGCGGATAGCCGTGTATTCTTGCATATTCAACGCTACTCGGAACCATCAGGCGGGCAGGTGAATGCAGTGCCCGATGCGGTTACTCAAACGCTGGCTGCCCACGGCAGCCCGCTTGAACCGGCGTTACGCCAGGATATGGAGCATCGCTTCGGTCACGACTTTTCTCAAGTGAAAATACATGCTGACGGCGCCGCCAGACAATCGGCGCGCGCGGTGAATGCGCAGGCCTATACGGTGGGAAGCGACATTGTATTCGGCGCCGGGCGGTTTGCCCCGGCAACGCATGCAGGACGGCGATTACTGGCGCATGAGTTGACGCATGTTATCCAGCAATCAGCGGGCAGGGTTCCCTCGATACAAAGACAGCCGGATAAGGATAAAAAGGAACCGTCCAGTGAGATTGGCAAAGCACTTAAAGATAACAGTCTTTTCAAAAAATTACCCGAATTTGCCCAGGAAAAAATACTGGACGAAATTGACAAGGCGCCTGAAACGATCACCCAGGCAATTTTTGACCGGATCATCGACCTCGCGCCCATTGATGCGCAATACAAAGGCGGATTGAAAAAAGCCGGTGAAGCGCTCCTTAACACCAT
>CAZUZE010000402.1:0-2043 GCA_964624565.1 uncultured Robiginitalea sp. | reverse complement strand
CCGGTATTCCTCGTCCTGGGGAGCAGGGGTTTCCGGGGTACTGGCCGCTGCCGGGAGCAGGGGCAAAAGGAGCCCTGAACCCAGGATGGGAAGGAATTTCCTTCTGTCAATGCCTTTTGGGTTTTCTGATTTTTTACTCATACAGCCTTAGAAATTATACAATCGCGTGATGGTAAAGCCCAGGAGGATACTGTCAAATCCATCCAGGAATTTGTTGTCGTTAAAGAAATAGTTCGCCTGGGGCGTTATCCCGTTAAGGGACGAAAAATACACCTGGAAGGCGTGGGAGGAGGTGACGAATTCCATGCCCACACTGAACCCGGGAACCGGGTTTGAGACCCCTTCAAAGGACTCATCCCAGTCCGTGATCGGAAGGCTGTATTCCATGGTGATCGCCGTGTTCGGGGTCACCTTGTAGCGCCCTCCGAAGGCTACCCCGAAAACATCGTTGTTGGCCCCTTCCGGGACCACGTTGAAGTGGGAGACACTTGGCACCACCTGCAGGGAAAAATTCGGTGAAAACCGCCTGGAGAGGATCAGGGAGTGAAAAAAGGAATACCTGTGCTGGTCCAGGGCAAAATTCTCCCGTTTGCGGGCATCGATTGTGAAATTCCCGTAATAGCTCACGTTCAGGGGTACCCTGCCGGAGCGGGTCTGCCGGAGCAGTCCCACTTTCCAGTTAAAATCCTGGAGCTTCCGGTTCTTCTCGGTCCCGAACCCAACCTGCAGCCGTTCGTGGATCGTGTAGGCCAGCCCGATGCGGATATTGGCTGCCCCGTAGATCCCAAGAAGGTCGTTTTCCCCCCCGGAAATGGTTCCGAACCGGTGCTGGAAGGCGACCTCCAGGCTGTTTTTCAAATAGAGCTTGTCTGTTGGGTTGTCGATCAGGAAACTGCTTTCAAAGGCAGGGCGTTCCGGTTTGTCGGCGACCTGGACAGAATCTGCTTCCTCCTGGGCGCTGATTCCCATCGGGATTCCAATCAGAACGAACAATAAAATATATAGTGGTCTCATAGTGGTATCGCTTCAATGGGTTATTCTTCCGCACCGCGGTTGATCCATTCCTCAATCAGTTCGATTTCGCTGTTGGTCATACTGAAACCCACTGCGGGGTGGTTTTTGCCTGGAAGCCTCTGAAAGAAGACACTTGCATCGGCGTCCCCGGCCACAACAAAAGCGGGAACCAGGGCATCATAGGCGTTCTCGGGCCGTAAATCCGGTGCCCGGTTGCCGTTGTGGCACTGTGCACAGTTGTAGCTGTTGAGGATCGGCAGGATACGCTCCTCAAAGGAAATTCCCTCTTCCGGCGGCGGGATGTCGATTTCTTCCTCGATAGCGGTATCGTAATAGCAGGAGGCGCTGAAAAGCAGCAGGCACCCCACCAAAATCTGACGTATAGTGTTCTTCATTGTAGCTCGTTTTTTAGAAGTAAGCTCAGGTAATGCAGGAAACTGACCTTCCGGACAGGTACCGGGTATACCTTATTACTATATACCCGGTACTCTGTATTCCCCGGACTAGTTTTCGTTCTGAAGGGCTTCGATGGAATTCTTCAGCAGCGCCTTGGTGTAATCCGGGTTGTGGATCCCCCGGCTCTGGTCTTCCAGGGCGGTTTTGTAATTCCAGGCAGCCATGGCGGCCACATCTGAGAAGATACCGCTGTTGGTGGATTCACCGTTCTCTCGAATGATCCCGATAACAGGGTCCCCGGTCTCGGCATCCACTCCCTCAACTTGTTGCAGCAGGGCCAGGAGCGTGGCCATATCCTCTGAGAAGCCATTGGCTTCCCCGGGTACAGCCTGGTGGCACTGGACGCAAACTGCTTCCACAGGAGCCCATGAGTGGCCTCCCTCGGCCACGGCAGTCGCATCACCCATATGGCATTGCACACAGGAAGAACCGGTGCGGTGCGTGGCAGAAGCCCGTGCAGGGTATCCGATTGATCCGGGAATCTCCGCGCCAAGGATACCTTCAAGCATTGTGGATTGCGGACTATGGTGAGGCCCAAAGCGGAAGCTGGTAATTTCATAAGTGCCATCCGGG
>CAZUZE010000401.1:0-2047 GCA_964624565.1 uncultured Robiginitalea sp. | reverse complement strand
TTATGAGAACATTGAAGACTCCATAGTTCGTAAATCCTGCCCCCCGATCCTCCCTTCGGCCTACCGGGTTTCTGAAACTTCCCAGGAGGACAAGGCGGAAAAACTGGCCGGATACAAAAGGAGGAATGAGAATTTGCAATTCGGGGAGTACTTCCTCAAGCGGATGAAAAACATGCTTCCTTCGGCCTTTGGTTTCGTTGAGGGATCAGGCTTCTACTACGGTCTCTCGCTGTTGGCCCGAACCCTGAACCCCGGATTCTTCTATCGCCTGAAGCAAAAAAACACACCCGCTTTTGAGTCCTTCTGCGAACCGCAGATCGATCGTTTTGACGCGCAGGACGCCACCCCCGGAATCCCCCTGCAGGAACAGGTCGGCATCGTAAAATCGGCCTTTGACCTGATGGGCTGGAAACACTATGCCCCCCTGGTGCTTTTTGTAGGCCATGGAAGCCACTCGGCGAACAACCCCTTTGGTTCCAGCCTTGATTGCGGTGCCTGTGCCGCAAGCCCGGGACGGCACAATGCCCGGATGCTCGCCAGGCTGGCCAACCGTGCCGAAGTCCGGAAAGCCCTGGCTATTGAGCACGGCCTTCAGATCCCGGAAAACACCGTCTTCATCGGGGCAGAACACAATACGACCACAGATGAAATCACCCTCTTCGATTCGGGTGTGCCGCAATCCCACCAAAAACAGCTTCAGGCACTGAAGGGCGATTTATTGAGAGCCCGGCAAACCGCTACCCGGGAAAGGCTGGGAGTTGAGAAGAACAGTATTGCCATGGCCCAGGTCAAAGCAACCCATTGGGGGGAAACCCGCCCGGAATGGGGACTCGCCAAAAACGCCGGGTTTGTAATCGCCCCCAGGGCGCTTACCCGGGACAACAACCTCGACGGGCGCTGCTTTCTGCATTCCTATGAGTGGGAACTGGATCCTTCAGGGGCCGCGCTGGAAGGGATCATGCAGGGACCCATGGTGGTAACCCAGTGGATCAACAACCATTATTACTTCTCCACGGTGGACAATGACACCTTCGGGGGCGGTTCCAAGATCACGCATAATATAACCGGCCGCTTCGGCGTGGTGCAGGGGAACGGAGGAGACCTCAAAATGGGCCTCCCCCTCCAATCCCTGAAGGAGACGGACAAAGACCTCTATCACAAACCCCTGCGCCTGTCGGTTGTGATTCAGGCGCCCATACGCCGGGTCTCAGAGATCCTTTTGCGCAACGACCACCTGAAGCAGCTGCTGGACAATGAATGGATCTACCTCCTGGTGATGGACCCCCTGCAACAAAACGGTGTCTGGCGCTATGAGAAAAACATGAAATGGGTCGACCTGGTAGAAGAGGGCACAGCGGAAGCCCGCCGTAAAAAACAAGCCATAAAACCTAAACTTGAAAAAGTCCTTTATTAAGGTTCACTGAGAAAATTTAAGCCGGCCCCGGAACCAAGATTGTTCCGGGGTTTCTTATTTTGGAAGCTTCATCGATTCGAACAAAGATTGTAATCTATTGCATGGTGCCTTTCCATCCGGTCATTATCTCGGGTCTGTACTTTAAAAGGTGGCTCCTTATGCAAGTGCACCCGGAGTGAGTTCCTTTTGCATTACTCTACCCGTACTACGCCGGGCATATTGTAACTACCGTCAATTAATGGGGTGTACTCACCATAAAAACGGGCCGCGAATTGAAACCCTTCTTTCGGGGCAGGCAACCAGTTTTTCCTCTGATCCGGATCCGTGGGTTCATCCTGTTGAACATAGATAATCAGTTTGCCATCTTCTATGTGAAGCTGGCCTCGTTCGAGCATATAACTGTTTAATGAATACCGATCCAACGGGTTGTCTACAAAGTAACCTGCATTATCGTACAGGGGCATTTCCCAAAACTCAGTGATCGGAACATCTCCAGGAATTGATCCAAGAACTATGGACAATACCCATCGAACATTGATTTCGGTATGCGGGATCAAAATATTCCAATAAAAAAGGCCGGTAAAACCGAGTCTTTGTTCCTGCTCCCCCTATAATTCAAAGATGCAGCATGAA
>CAZUZE010000400.1:0-2069 GCA_964624565.1 uncultured Robiginitalea sp. | reverse complement strand
GTGAATGATGCGATTGATCTTGTTTTGTGCGGCAAAGATAAAAAAATCCGGTAAGTTTTCCATACCATTGCTGAATACCCTTTAAAATATAATGAGCATTTATGGTACAAGAACCTGGGCACTTGCGTATTCACACCCTGCGGTCCTAAAACAGGAAATCCAGGTTGTCGCCAGGCTCGAACTCCCGTGGGCTCTGCCCGTGGCGGAGGAGCCGCATGGGCCTATTCCCCTTGAGCTGGACGGAACCGTTCTCAATGGAAAGGAGGGTCCCCTCACGCAACCCGACGACGTTGACGTTGTTGTTGATGATGAGGAACTCTTCCAGGCGCTGCTCGCGTGTTTCGCCCCCGTGGCCCTCCACATGGGCGTCGAGGTAATGGGGGTTGATCTGGAAATTGACCACGCCCAGGGCATCCAGGCTCTCTGGCTCGATAATGGGCATGTCGTTGGTGGTGCGGACCGTCGGGCAGGCCACGTTCGACCCGGCGCTCCAGCCCATGTAGGGGGTGCCCCCCTCCACTGCTTCCCGGAGGGCCTTCATCAGCTTCAGCTCGTACAACTTGTACATCAGGTGGAAGGTGTTGCCTCCCCCGACAGCGATGGCCAGGGCATCCTTGATGGATTGTACGGGGTCCATCTCCCGATGGATGGAGTAGATCTCGAAACCCAGCCCGTTGAACACGTTGTTCACGCGCTCTTCATAGGCGTTGAAGGACGCCTCCAAACCCCCGTCGGAAAGGGCGACGCCGGCATAAGGGATGAAGAGCACCCGCTTCACCCCCGTCCTGTTCAGGAAATCAGAAATGTAGGGCCTGGGCCACTCCAGGTAATCTTCTCCGTAATTCGTTGAATTGCTGATGAGTAATAACCTCTTTTTCATATCGGGAAATTATATTAATAGCTATGCTTCGCTAATATACAAAATCTTTACAATGAAATCCAGAATGGAAAAAATATATTGGCGGGGCGGACCAGCCATGCGGGGTGGGCCCCGGGATCAGGCTACCAGCTCTTGAGGTAGGCTTTACGGAAGTGCTTGTACCACGAATTCCCGTTGGTATAGCGGCTCACATTCTCCCTGGGGTCGCTGTTGAGGGCAGTGGCCTTGTCGGCAGCGGCCATCTTCACGGCCAGCTGCTCCTGGATGTTCCGCGCATCCTTGCCCGACACATCGCCGGCCTCCATCACATGAAGGATGCGGAGCGCCGTCTCGAACTCCTCCTTGGTCTGGTAATCGTTGAGCGACGACTCGAGGTAGGCCAGGTTCTTCTTGATGGAGAAAAGATAATAGAGCGGCAGGGGTTCGACCCGCTTCCGGATCACTTCGTAACTCTCCGAAAGCTGCTCCATCCTCTGGTAGATCTCCGAGAAACGGGCATGGTCGTTGGACTCCAGCGCCTTTTGCGCCTCGGAGGCCAGCTCCTGGTACTGGGCGGCGGGCCTGTACTTCGACTGCAGGTCGGACACGACCGACATGTCGAACTCACAGTAGTAATTGCCGGCCGAAAGCGAAAAAGCCTTGTCGAGCAGGTCGTTGGCCTTGATGAAATCGCCGCAGTCGACGGCATCGTTCGTCAGGGCGATCATCTCCTCCATTTCGGATGCGGTCATCTCGCACTGCTTGCTGAAAATGCTGTTGTTCAGCATGGCCAGGCCCGATTGCAGGTCCTGCTCGAACTCCAGGCCATACAGCCCCTGCAGCTCAAGGCACTCGTTGTAGATGGCCCTGGCCTCGGACACGTTGTTCTTCTTCACCTTCACCTCACCCAGGCGGCACTGGTCTACCAGGTAAGGGACCGCCGCCTCGGCAAAGAGATCGGGCAGCGGCTCATAGATCGGGAACGAAGAGGCCTCCTCCAGCCTGAGGGCATCCAGGAGACTGAAGTATGCCATGTAATAGTTGCCCTCCGCCAGGAATCGCTTTCCCTGGGAGATATTCTTCAGGTAGACCTGGTAGTCGAGTTTTGATTTGATCAGATCAAAATCCGTCACCACGGCCACCTGGGTGGGATACGTGGAGGCCAGGTCCTCGGCCCGGACGAGAAAACCCTTGGCTTCCAGGTCATTGC